>JAFWCM010000009.1 GCA_017536885.1 Solobacterium sp. | reverse complement strand
GTCATAACCTGTTCCTGGCGGGAGCGACCGGCGGCTCTGTAGCAGACGGATACATCATCCAATGGGGTGATACACCGCTTGGAAACGGAACGATCCAAAAAGGAAAGACGATGTCCTATGTCTATGACAGCGACACGAAGAACCTTTACACAGAAAGTGAATTGACGCTTTCCGACAGTAATTATGAGGAACATGGAGAAGAGCTGCAGGCGCCTGAGATCATTTCGGGTCCCGAGGATGCCGCTGCAGCCATCGGGGAAAAAGCGCAGTTCCATGTCACCGCAGAGGGTGAGGGCTTAACTTATCAGTGGCAGTTAAGCCGAGACAACGGCATTAACTGGGTGAACCTGAATGGGACGAAATTCCCGAGTGCATTGACTGCGGACTTTGAAATCACGGGCAGTAAGATGATTACATTGTCCGCGTCATACCTAAGGGAACCGAAATCCTGGACTGGGTTCACAGCAGAGGTCAGATCCGCCGATATGGCTATACCCTGGCCGGATTCACAACGGATCCTGAGGGTGAGGAAGCGGAAGTCACGGAAATGACTCTCAGAATTTATACCATTACGGAGGACACCACCTTCTATCCGGTGTGGAAACTCGGAGAAGACACTACGATCAGCGGCAACGAGGGATACACCATCAGCGGCAACTGAGACTATACGGTCAGCGGTAATGAGGGCCTGACCGTTAGTTCAAACTGATCGGCATTCCCGCTCCTGCACCATAGTGAAATGAACAATCCGGCAGTATCTTTCGGAAATCAGATGATTTCCGAAGGGTGCTGCCTTTTTTTCTTTTCTCATCCATGATCCTCACCCGGATATCCCGTGACTTCATTCGTGGAAGGAAAGCACTTTCCCGGTATGGATTCTGCTGATGCACAGAATATGACGTACCATTCAATCTGAACTGGATTTACATGATGTACAGATATTTTTTGGATTTTATGAAATCCGCAGTCAGTTCTCCGGTGTTTTCCTGTTTAGAGCAGTATTTCGGGATATAATTAATACAGAATTAAGCTGATTTGCAATTTTTGATCTATGGGGTTCCATGGCCCTGAAAAAGCAGAATTTCATAACGGGTTCGAGCAGAATAACCATACCGATCCGGAAAGTGAATTTGTGCCATTCAGAGGGAGAGAGGAAAGAGAAAAAACAAAAGAGATTCAAAAACCAGGTTCAGATAACAGCGGATCAGAAAAAAGCATACAACAGGAAGAAAGGAGGTCATATGCTTTTTAGGAAGATAACCAGTTTCGCAGTATCCTGCGCGGCAGTCTTGTCAATGACATGTACGCCGATTTACGCAGAAACGGTTCCGGAAGATGAAACGGAACCCGTTCAGAGTGAAGTTTTATCTGAAACTTCCAATTCACCGGAAGACGATTCCGAAGAGCTCAGCGGGAAGCAGGAGAAAGAATCCGAAGAACCCGAAGAGGAGCTGAAAGAGACGGAAGAGGAGTCTTCTGCCGATCCTGAGGCAGCACCTGAAGCGGAAGGAAAAGAAGAAGTTCAGGAAGAAGAAGCTCAGGAAGAAAAGAAGGAAGAGAATAAAGAAGACAGAGAATTTACAGAGGAAGGGAAATCCGACGCGGCGGACAGCTTCGACGATCTGACATCCGAAGAGAGTTTCTCTATGTATTTCAACGAACTTCTGAAAAGCAAGGGAGTTGACACAGAGTCGGGTTCTTCCGAACTGTCCTTTCCGGTCAAGAGAAGAGAATCGCTGGGAGAGAATGAAAAGTTTTTCTACGATCTGCTTCTGGAAAGAGTGATCCGTGTCGCAAACGGAGATGAGTCCAGCACAGTATTTAAATATTCCCCGGACATTCTGCCGAAAAACAGTCTCACAAATGAAGAATGCCAGGAACTGTTCGGTGAAGATCTGATTGTAGACGACAGAATTAATCCGAAGGCGAAAGACTATCTCTACAGTTTCGTGGTATGCGAAATGTCGCTGGTAATGGGTGCACTGAAAGCGGATTATCCTCAGTATTTCTTCTGGGCTGACCGCGGCTCGGGTGTGGTGGTAACGCAGTATCCTTCCGTCTCAGCGAACGATTTCGAGTTATGGTTCAGTACAGACGGAAGTGTTTCCTGGCGTGTCAGCCCTGCATACCGGCCCGCATCCGGGAATCAGTATGAAACCGATGCGGCAAAGATCAAAGGAGTGCAGAGTGCGCTCGACTACGCAGAGAATATCGCAACAACAGAGGCCGCAGGAAAAACGGACTATGAAAAACTGCTGTTTTTCAATGACAAGGTAGATGAACTTACTGATTATAACTACGATGCCAGAGATCACATCGATACCTATTCGAAAGAGAACGTCAACCCGTGGGAAGTCATCTACGTGTTTGACGGCGACCCCAATACGAAGGTGGTCTGCGAAGGATATGCGAAAGCGTTCAAACTTCTGTGTGATATTGCGGGGTTCAGAAGAGATATCAAAACCTATGTGGTAACCGGAGACATGAGCGGACAATCAGCCGTCGGCGGTGCGCATATGTGGAATATTGTGCGCATGGGAGACGGCAAGAACTATCTGGTTGATCCGACCTGCAATGACACGCTTGGCGACCATAGCCTGTTCCTGGCGGGAACGACCAGCGGCTCTGTGGAAACCGGATACACCATCCGGAATGGAACCTCGATATACTATGACTATGACAGCAAAACGAAGGACCTGTATGCAGTAAGTGAACTGGAGCTTTCCGACAGCAATTATGTAGATCCGGGAGATGATCCGGAAGCACCCAAGATCATCTCAAATCCCGAGAATGTCACGGTAATGGCCGGTGAGAATGCGCAGTTCCATGTCACCGCAACAGGAGACGGCCTGCGTTATCAGTGGCAGATTTCCGAAGACAATGGCCAAAGCTGGCAGAACCTGAGCGGTGCGGAATACCCGAGTGCTCTCACGAAGGACTTCGTAATCAACGCCGATCTCAGCAATAACGGCAATCTGTTCCGCTGTGTCGTCACCGATCAGTACGGTGAAACTGTCACCAGTGACAGTGCAAAACTGACCGTGGAAGCTATTCCTGTCCCGGAAATCATTTCAAATCCCGAGGATGTCACGGTCATGGCCGGAGAAAATGCGCAGTTCCATGTCACCGCAGCCGGAGATGGCCTGAGTTATCAGTGGAAGATTTCCACAGACAATGGCCGAAGCTGGGAGGACGTGAGCGGTGCGAGATACCCGAGTGCTCTCACGAAGGACTTCGTAATCAACGCAGATCTCAACAATAACGGTAATCTGTTCCGCTGCGTTGTCACCAATCAGTACGGAGAAACTGCAGCCAGCGAAAGCGCAAAGCTGACTGTGGAACCGATTCCTGTCCCGGAAATCATTTCAAATCCTGAGGATGCCGCAGTAACCGCAGGTGAGAACGCACAGTTCCATGTCACCGCAGCCGGAGATGGTCTGAGTTATCAGTGGCAGATGTCCAAAGACAGCGGCACCAGCTGGGAAAATCTGAACAGCAGGAAATTCCCGACAGCAGTCACTGCGGACTTTGAGATCAAAGCCAGCACAGGAACTGACGGATATCTGTTCCGCTGCGTTGTCACCAATCAGTACGGACAAACAGCCACCAGCCAAAGCGCGAAGCTGACCGTGGCAGTGCCTGCCCCGGTAATCACCTCGCAGCCGGAAGATGCTGTGGTAAAGGCGGGAGAAAACGCGCAGTTCCATGTCAAAGCATCCGGTACGGGCCTGAAGTATCAGTGGCAGTTATCCAAAGACAACGGCAATAGCTGGACAACTCTGAGCGGGACGAAATTCCCGACGGCAGTCACTGCGGATTTTGAGATCAAAGCCAGCACAAATAATAACGGATATCTGTTCCGCTGCATCATCACGGATCAATACGGACAGACAGTTACCAGCAAAAACGCAAAGCTGAGTCTGGAAGCGACTCCTGTGCCGGAAATCATCTCGCAGCCGGAAGATGTTGAGGTGAAGGCGGGAGCGAAAGCGCAGTTCCATGTGATCGCAACCGGCGTTGGCCTGAAGTATCAGTGGCAGTTATCGAGAGACAACGGCATTAACTGGGCGAACCTGAACGGGACGAAATTCCCGACGGCAGTCACTGCGGATTTTGGGATCAAAGCCAGCACAAACAATAACAATTATTACTTCCGCTGCATCATCACGGATCAAAGCGGACAGACGGTTACCAGCGACAAGGCGAAGCTGAGTCTGGAAGCAGCTCCTGCCCCGGTTATCACCTCGCAGCCGGAAGATGCTGTGGTAAAGGCGGGAGAAAACGCGCAGTTCCATGTCACCGCAGCCGGCACAGGCCTGAAGTATAAGTGGCAGTTATCCAAAGACAACGGCAGCACCTGGACAACTCTCAGCGGGACGAAATTCCCGACGGCAGTCACTGCGGACTTTGAAATCAAAGGAAGTAAGACGAATAACGGATATCTCTTCCGTTGTATCGTGAGTGATGAGTCCGGACAGTCCGTTACCAGCGAAAACGCAAAGCTGACTCTGCAGTCTTCATTGGTAATCACCTCACAGCCGGAAGATGCCACGGTACCCGCAGGGGAGAATGCACAGTTCCATGTGACCGCAACCGGTGAAGGCCTTAGCTATCAGTGGCAGTTAAGCAGAGACAACGGCCTCAACTGGGCGAACCTGAGCAAGACAAAATTCCCGACTGCTGTTACAGCCGATTTCGAGATCAAAGCCAGCAAATCCGTGAACGGATATCTGTTCCGCTGTGTCGTAAGTGATCAGAACGGACAGTCCGTTACCAGCGAAAACGCAAAGCTGAGTCTGCAGTCTTCATTGGTAATTACCTCGCAGCCTGAAGATGCCGCGGCAGCCATCGGAGAAAACGCACAGTTCCATGTGACCGCAACCGGTGAAGGCCTTAGCTATCAGTGGCAGTTAAGCAGAGACAACGGCCTCAACTGGGTGAATCTGAACGGGAAGAAATTCCCGACCGCACTCACTGCGGATTTCGAGATCAAAGCAAGCACAGGCACTGTCCATAATCTCTTCCGCTGTGTCGTGAGTGATCAGAACGGACAGACCGTTACCAGCGAAGGTGCAAAGCTGACTCTGATAACTCCGAGCACATTGGAAATCGTATCGCAGCCGGAAGACTGCACAGTACCGATCGGAGAGAATGCCGTGTTCAGCGTTGAAGCCAACGGTGAAGGTCTGACTTATCAATGGTATTTAAGCCGGGACAACGGCATGAACTGGGTGAAACTGAACGGGAGAAAATTCCCGAGTGCCCTGACTGCGGATTTTGAAATCAAAGGCAGTACAAGCACGAAAGGCAATCTGTTCCACTGTGTCGTGACCGATGCGTACGGAAATAGTCTGACGAGTGATGCGGCGCATCTTGAACTTGATAAAGCTGTGGTAATTCTCGCTGATCCGGAAGACGTTACGGCCCAGTCGGGAGAAACAGTGAAATTCACTGTATCAGCTTACGGAGACGGATTGACCTATCAGTGGCAGTATCTCACCTACGGAAGCTATTGGACTGACTGCGACGATTACAGTACAGGAAAATCAAAGACACTCTCCTTTGTTGCGGATGGCAGTTTGAATGGAAATGAGTATCGCTGTATTGTGACGGACGCATACGAAAACATGAAGTATAGTGATTCGGCATTGCTCACCGTGAATTAAGGATCTGTATTCCAGATTGACTGAGAAGGGTCTGCAGGAGTAAATGGTTTTTCTGATGATAAGGAAAAGAAACTGATCCGCATCATCAAAGGGCTCACTTCAGATCCTTCACAATCACGGTGTAAATCATCGGGCAGTATCTTTTCGGAAGCCTGTATAGTTCCGAAAGATACTGCTTTTTTTCTTTCTGCCGAAAAGCCCGGAGTCCGGGAGTGGAAGGCACCGGCTTATCGTGGGACAGGAAAGTGCTGCGGATGATCAGCCGCGGGTACCGGATCAAAATCCCGGGCGGAGAACTTCCCGGAATCTGATGGAGAAAGAGGATTTTTTTCATGAGTGAATGCTTTTCGAAAAGGCTTGATGTTCCGTTCTATTCTGCCGGAGTTACCTGTAAACCGGATTGTGTTTTTACTGCCGAGAACGAAGGAAGGGGTGTCGGGTTCCGGCTGAAATCAAACCGTTTTTCGGTTCTTTATGGGTTTTCGCAGATGAATTCTTATCTCTTTTATGCAGGATCACGAACGATCACTAAGATTATCATAGAGTTGCTTTGTTATAATATTGGCGGTAATTCGTATATTAAATCAGGATTCGCTGCGTTTGTTTCCTGAGGGAAACAGTTCCGCAATGCACAGCGGATCAATAAAAAAGCATAGAGCAGAAAGAGAAAGGGGGACATATGCTTTTTAGAAAGATCACCAGTATCGCAGTTTCCTGTGCGGCAGTATTGTCGATGACAGTTACGCCGATTCACGCGGAAACGGTTCCGGAAGATGAAACGGAACCCGTTCAGAGTGAGCTCATCTCTGAACCACCCGTTTCATCGGAAGAAGTGCCCGAAGTGCTCAGCGGGAAGCAGGAGAATGAATCGGAAACGGGAACGGCAGAGACCAACGATTCAGAGGAATCCGAAGAACCCGAAGAGGAGCTGAAAGAGACAGAAGAGGAGTCTTCTGCCGGCCCGGCCGAAACACCTGAAGCGGAAGGGAAAGTAGAAGCTCAGAAAGAAGAAGTACAGGAAGAAGAAAAGAAGGAAGAAGAAAACAAAGAAGAGAACAAAGAAGACAGAGAATTCAAAGAAGAAGGGGAGACACGTACAGCAGACAGCTATGACGGCCCGACTTCCGAAGAGAGTTTCTCTCTGTATTTCAGCGAACTTCTGAAAAGCAGGGGAGTTGAGGCAGAGACCGGCTCTGCACAGCTGTCCTCTCCGGTTCTGAGAAGAGAATCGCTGGAAGAAAAAGAACAGTTCTATTACGATCTGCTTCTGGAACGGGCGATCCTGGTCGCAAACGGAGAAGAGTCCAGCACACTGGTCACATTTTCACCGGATGTTTTGCCGAAAAGCAGTCTCACAAATGCGGAATGTCAGGAACTGTTCGGAGAAGATCTGATTGTAAACGGAGGCATTAATCCGAAGGCGAAAGACTATCTTTACAGTTTTGTGAGATTTGACATGGAGCTTGTACTGAATGCGCTGAGAGCGGATTATCCTCAGTATTTCTACTGGGCAGACCGCGGTGAGAGCGTCATGCAGATGAAGAGTCCTTCCATGACGGCCAACCGTTCCCTGCTCCGATTCGATTCCGACGGATCGATCGCCTGGCGCGTCAGCCCTGCCTATCGGTCTGACTCTGGGGTTCAGTATGAAACCAATGTGACAAAGATCAAAGGAGTGCAGAATGCGCTCAACAACGCAGAGGATATCGCGACAACACAGGCCTCAGGAAAAACGGATTATGAAAAACTGCTGTTTTTCAATGACAAGGTAGATGAGCTTACCGATTATAACTACGATGCCAGAGATCACAGCGAAGCTTATTCGGCACAGAACATCAATCCGTGGGAAGTCATCTACGTGTTTGACGGCGACCCTGATACGAAGGTGGTCTGCGAAGGATATGCGAAAGCATTCAAACTTCTGTGTGATCTTGCGGAATTCAGAAAAGATATCAGAACCTATGCGGTGACCGGAAACATGAACGGTGATGAAGCTGCCGGCGGTGCGCATATGTGGAACATTGTGCGTATGGGCGACGGCAAAAACTATCTGGTTGATCCGACCTGCAATGACACGCTTGGCAGTCATAACCTGTTCCTGGCGGGAGCG
>JAFWCM010000102.1 GCA_017536885.1 Solobacterium sp. | reverse complement strand
TTTCTTTCTTTGCTTTTTAACAGGTTTCCTTCTGCTTTATGCGGTTCAGACGGACCTGTTCGTATTCCGGATGCCGGATTACCCTGATAGTACGAAATTCAGGTTCGTTCCCTTCAATGAATGCATTCGGGTATGCCTTGCGCAGGATATTGGCGGAAGCCTGAAGATCAGCGTTTGTTACAATCCCTTCTTCTGAAGTATACAGGCCTCTCGGATTCCTTTTCCCTGAAAACCGGAATACTTCGGGTTCCTGCCCGTAAACAGGAATGAAATCCCTGTCAAGGAAGGATGCCTTTGAAGTATATGATTCTTCCTGTTCCACTACACGAATTCCCGCTCTTCATTCCCCTGCTTCGTTTCCTTAGGCAAAAGAACCCGGGGATCGAACCTCGCAAGAGAGCCGATCTGATCCGCCTGAGAGAACCGCCCGGATCGGAGCGGTCCATATCAGCGCTGCGATTTCCTTTGGTATCCAGTACAGCTGCTTTCTGATCCCCAGGGAGATCGGAACCCTATCGTTTGGAAAAACACGGGCAGAGATTGTCCCATTCTGCCCGTGTCGTTGATTCATGTCTTGTCTGTAAGATGAGGCAATCCATGCCATTTGGCATATTTGCCTGCCGCTTATAAGCATCGGATTCCTGTTGTCCATTTCTCCTTTGCCTCTGTTCTCTGAGGCAGCCCGGGTTGTCCGGGGAGTTTCGGAGAACTTCGGATCTTCTTCAGAGAAACGGCTTATTGAACCGACAGCTTCGCGGAGTTGCTGTTGACCTTCTGTCCGAACGAATCACTGACCACACAGCGGAATTGATTGCCGTCAGTGCTTGTGCTGCCTTTGATTTCAAAATCCGCAGTCAGCGCACTCGGGAATTTCGTTCCGTTCAGGCTTGTCCAGTTGATGCCGTTGTCTCTGGTTAACTGCCAATGATAGCTCAGGCCTTCCCCGCTTGCCTTAACATGGAACTGCGCATTGGCTCCGGCACTGACTGTGGTATCACTCGGATGCGAGGTGATTTTCAACGGCGGAAGATCTCCAAGAGACAGCTTTGCGGATTTGCTGGTAGCCTTCTTTCCGTCCGGATCCGTGATGATGCAGCGGAACAGATTGCCGGCATTGCCTGTGCTGGCTTTGATTTCAAAATCGGGAGTCAGAGCACTCGGGAATTTCGTGCCGTTCAGGCTTGTCCAGGAACTGCCGTCGTCTTTGCTCATCTGCCAGTGATAGCTCAGGTTATCACCGTTTGCCTTGACATGGAAATATGCATTCTGTCCGGAGCTCACGGTGGTATCACTCGGCTGTAAGGTAATCTCAATACCCGGAATTTCTTCCACGGTAAGCCTGGCAGCTTTGCTGTGCACCTTCTGTCCGGAGGCATCAGTGATCACGCAGCGGAATTGATTGCCGTCAGTGTTTGTGCTGGCTTTGATTTCAAAATCCGCAGTCAGAGCACTCGGGAATTTCGTGCCGTTCAGACTTGTCCAGTTGAGGCCGTTGTCTCTGGTTAACTGCCAATGATAGCTCAGGCCTTCCCCGCTTGCCTTCACATGGAACTTCGCAATTTCTCCGGCACTGACTGTGGCATCACTCGGCTGGGAGGTGATTTCAATCCCCGAAGCATCTTCGAGCGTCAGTTTCGCGTTGGTGCTGGTAACCTTCTGCCCGTAGGTATCACTGACCACACAGCGGAACAGATAGCCGTCAAG
The DNA here is from genome assembly GCA_017536885.1 of Solobacterium sp. GTDB lineage: Bacteria > Bacillota_I > Bacilli_A > Erysipelotrichales > Erysipelotrichaceae > Bulleidia. Next base: position 6,435 of record JAFWCM010000102.1, on the reverse strand, counting down.
GTTTGTGCCGGCCTTGATTTCCATATCTGCCGTAAGAGCGCTCGGGAATTTCGTGCCGCTCATGCCAGACCAGTTGAGGCCGTTGTCTCTGCTTAACTGCCAATGATAGCTCAGGCCATCACCGCTTGCCTTGACATGGAACTTCGCCATCTCTCCGGCACTGACTGTGGTATCGCTTGGCTGCGAGGTAATCTTCAGAGCAGGAAGGGCTTCCAAGTTCAGTTTGGCGGAATTGCTTACCGCCTTCTGTCCGGAGCTGTCGGTCACGACGCAGCGGAACAGATTGCCGCCATTGCCTGTGCTGGCTTTGATTTCAAAATCGGGAGTCAGAGCACTCGGGAATTTCGTGCCGTTCAGGCTTGTCCATGAACTGCCTTTATCCTTGCTCATCTGCCATTGATAGCTCAGGTCCTGGCCGCTTGCTTTAACGTGGAAGTATGCTTTCTCACCGGCATTCACGGTAGTGTCGCTCGGCTGGGCGGTGATTTCCACGGCCGCTTCCGCGGTGAGCTTTGCACTGGAGCTGGTGAGTTTATCCTTGTTCTGATCCGTGACGACACAGTGGAACAGATAGCCGTCAAGGTTTGTGCTGGCTTTGATTTCAAAGTCAGGAGTCAGAGCACTCGGGAATTTGGAGCTGTTCATGTCCGACCAGTTGAGACCGTTGTCTCTGCTTAACTGCCATTGATAGCTCAGGCCTTCGCCGGTAGCGGTGATGTGGAAGGAGGCATTCTCTCCCGCCTTTACCGTGGCATCGCTTGGCTGTGAGGTGATTTCAAACACAACTCTCGGTGTTATGGTCACCGTACAGGAAGCGGAAACCGTCTTGGAGCCGCTGGGCGCGGAAGCGGTAATCACTGCCGTACCGGCTTTGACTGCCGTGACCTTTCCGCTTGTGCTCACTGTCGCGGTTTTATCATCGGAACTCTTCCAGCTGACCGTCACTGCCCCTGCGTCCTTCGGCAATGTGGTCGCCGTCAGCTGCAGGGTATCTCCGCTCAGCATGGACGCGCTGGTCTGATTCAGGCTGATGGATTCGACAGGTTTGGGATTTACCGAGAGAGTGATGGATCCTTTCTTTGTCGAATCACCGCCGGAAGCGGCGGTAATGGTTACACTGCCCTCTTTGATGAACCTGACCTGACCATTGGATGAGACGGTGGCGATACTGGTGTCGCTGCTGGACCAGTTAATGGACTGGTCATAGGCATCACTCGGCTCGATCACCGCCTTCAGGGTGATGACGCTGCCGGGATAAACCGCCTGGGTGTAGTCTTCGATGGATACTTTCTCTACCGGTTTTACCACCTGGATGATCTTGGTATCCGAAATACCGGAATACTGTTTGGAAACCGCCTTGATCGTTGCCTGGCCGGCTTTCAGTGCCTGGACAGTTCCGTTTGCGTCAACGGTTGCGATGTCACTGTTGAGGCTTGACCAGGTCACTTCCTTATAAGTCGCATTTTCCGGCTCATACTTTACCGTCAGTGTTGTCGTCTGACTGGGACGAAGCACATCCTGTGAAGCATAGATCTTCACGGCTTTGAGGTCGATCGCCTTAACGGTGATATCACAGCTGCCCTTGACCTTTCCGTCCTGGGTAGAAGCGGTAATTGTCGTTGTTCCGGGAGCGATGCCCCGTACCGTTCCGCCGCTTTCCGCTACGGCGATTCCCTGGTTGGCAGAGCTGAAGTTCAATGAGTCAACGGCTGCCGAACCGGCGGGAGTAATCGTTACCGTAAGGCTTGTCGAGCTTCCCGCATCGATCGGGTTCGTGTTGGGGCTTATGGCGATTTTCTCCACCACAGCCGGCTGAGGATCATCGCCTCCGCCGCCGACCTTGACGCTTCCGGTGGTCTGGTAGGTACCGGCACTGCTGCTCTGCTGGATGTCATAGCAGAGATCGCTGCCGTCGATATAAATTCCGTAAATATATCCTTTATTCTGCTCAGCGCTGCTGAGGGTATAGAGCGTTTTCAAGGTGCCGGTGGTCGAGATGGAATAGATGGTTCTCGGACCGGAGACATAGAAATTGGTTCCGTCGGTTGCCGTGCCCCAGTATTTCTTTGTCCAGGTAGAGCCCTGTTCTCCGTATACCGGCCATTTGTTGTCAGAAAGAGCCGCCAGAGTTCTCGATGATCCGGAAGAATAATCGTAGACCATGAAATCGCTGCTGGTGTTGGTGATATACCCGGAGAGGTTTCCGATCGTAACGACCGGAGCCATGCTTTCCTTGAACCAGGCACTGTCATATTTAGAGTTGCTGCAGGTTCCGATCACCGACTCGCCGTAATCATTGACCCAGTCCGAACCCTTATGATTGGTATTCCGGTGCTGGTTGTCACTGTTGAAGGCATTGGAATGGCCGCAGTTCTGGGAGAAGAGAAGGGTATCTCCGGTTCCGACCGGATCATCCCAGGTGCAGTCGACGTAATACCAGCTGCCGCCGAGTTTCACCCGGTTCCAGGCATGTCCCATTTCCACGGAGCTGACGAATTCACACTCAATTCCGAGCTCATTGCAGAAATACAGATAGGCAAGCGCATAACCCTGACATACGCTGCTCTGTTCTACCAGAGCGTTATAAGCATTGTATTTGCTGTAGGTAAGATCGTAGTTGTTGCGCAGAACAACCGCATCATGGAGATACAGCGCTTTCTGCTGGTCACTCCATCCGGATTTTATACCGGAAAGAATCTTGTCTGAGGCCGCGACAAAGGCTTCATAGTCGGCCACAGAATACGCACTGTCATATCTTGGAACAACCATGACCGCATATCGTACGCCGTCTCTTGTCTCATAGTTGAAGGAGACACTTGCCTTGACAAAGAACAGCTGCGGGTTGGTGTTGAGAATCGTACCGTACATCTCTCTCATTCTGGAGGCCGGCAGATTATACTCTCTGATATCGATTTCTGTTTTTCTTGTGGTCATGCCGGCGACAAGCGCATCGCATAACGGTTTCCAGTCGTCATAATCCTTCGGATTGTACGCTTCCGCCGTAGATCCTTCATTATCCGCAGGGAATCCTCCGGCTTGAAGAACAATGTCGGAGACATCGATCTCTTCGGTTCCTTTTTCCCCTTCGCTTTCGGGGTCAGGTGTTTCTTCGGGAAGTACTGTCTCTTCCGGCAGTGCGGTTTCTTCGGGCAGCGGGGTTTCTTCCGGTAAAGCGCTTTCTTCCGGCAGTGCTGTTTCCTCTGGCTGGCCGGTTTCCGCCGGCACTTCCCCTTCCGCAGGCAAAGACTCCTGCGGATCAGGAGTGATCTCTTCGGGAAGAGGGGTTTCTTCGGGATTGATTTCTTCTTCCGCCTGAGGAGTTTCCCCGGGGGCTTCTTCCGGCAATTCGCTTACCGTCTCTTCCGGTGATGTTTCTTCCGGATCCTGTTGTTCCAGTACTTCGGCACCGGCCTCACCGCCGGTTTCCTCCGGATTTTCCTCCGCGATAATATGAAAACCTGTCAAATTCAAAGACAGTACCATTGACAGCAGGATCGATAATAATGAGTGCCTGAGTTTCATAATGCGCCTCCTCATCAAACTGATCTATCTTATTTATACAGGAAGAGAGCCTGTTTTTCTACTTCTATATATTTCTCAAAGTTCAGGAATTCATTCTCTTTTGATGACAAACAAATGCAGTTTTCATAATTTGTCCTATCTATTCAAGGAAAATTAGTTGGATATCAGACTAATTTCCGCTGTGGTTTTTCAGATTCATAGTACAGCGCACCTCGCCTTGCGGTTGTGATCTTTGTGCAGAATCTCATTTTGCCGGAAAACGGGATTCTTTTTTCTGCAGGGTTCAGGCATTTTCGTGCCATTCGGAGGATTGCGGTGCATATCCCTGCAAATCCATGAGATCCCGTGCATCCATCCGGATTCAGAGCACTGTTCTCCGATAGGTTCAAAATACATCCCCTGTTTTTTCGAGGCAATTCTTATGTCAGTTTTGGTAAAAAACAGCGAACGGTACCCCGGCAATCCGCAAAGTTTCTCCCTCTTCTTTCCTGTCGGCCGGGGATTGCCCGCGGATCCCGGTCTTCTTCCCGCTGCGGTTTCTGACATCTCTATATACGCAGCCGGCTGACGAAATTCCGGGATAATTCCCGCATCTTTGCGGGCAGTATGAGGTTCCTGCTTCCCTTGCCCATGGATCAGAGAATCCCCCCTCTCCTCATTTGACAAACCCAGACAATGCAGTTCTTTATTCCCCGGCAGCTTCCGGGTTATGCATGCATGCGAAAAGACCGCACAGCATGCACGGTCTTCAGCTGTTTTCGTTTCGCTTCGGCCGGTAATCCAGCGCCAGCATCGTAATATCGTCAAACTGCGGCGCATCTTTGGAATAGGCATCGATCTGTGTGATCACGCCTTCGATCAGCCCTTTGGCATCCTCTGCGGCCGACGCTGTCTGAACAGCGGAAAGCAGATTGTCAAGACCATAGTGCACGCCGTCGGGATTCACCGCATCCGGCGCACCGTCGCTGTAGACAAGAATCCTGTCACCCGGGTGCAACTGGATTTCATAGTTCTGATACACTCTGTTTTCCACACATCCCAGCACCATGCCATGGGGATCCCTGTACACTTCAAACTGTCCTTCACCGAACCGGAACATGGGATATTCATGTCCCGCGCTCGCCGCTGTGAGCAATCCCGTCTTCAGGTTGAGATCGGCAAGCCAAACCGTGACAAACATGCCTGCAGGGTTGGAATCGACAAGGATATCATTCACCGACTTCAGAATGGAAGCGGGATCGGTATTCATCTGCGCATAGGTTTTCAGCAGCGTTTTGGACGTCATCATAAACAGCGCCGCGGGAATTCCCTTGTCAGAGACATCGCCGATGACGAGGATCAGATGGTCATCCCCGACCCGGAAGAAATCGTACAGATCTCCTCCCACTTCCTTTGCCGGCCTCATCATCGCATAGATATCGTAGGCCTCTTCATCCGGGAACACATTGGGAAGAACACCGTACTGAATATCCTTGGCGATCGAGAGCTGCGCTTTTTCACGTCCTCTTTCCTCCGAGAATTTCTTCAGTTCATCCTGGGTGGTTACGACGCTGACTTCAAGGTCATACAGCGAGTCGGAGAGATCTTCGAGCTCATCATTCGAATCGATATGGGTGTGATATGGTTTGGCCGGATGATCCGCGGAGTTTTCCTTTGCGAACACCTGGGCATTCTTCTTGAGCCGTATGATGGGGCTTGTGATAAATGACCGTATGACCAGCATCCCCGCCAGGGAAATGATCACTGTCACCACTAAAAGCAAAAGACCCATGCTTTTCAGATAGTCGATAAAGGCCAGGACCATCGGCGTGGTATTACCGATGCTTACAAGCCAGTAGGATTCATTATCTTCCACGGTGATGATCGGCGAAGCGGCGAGGATAAAGAAATCGTGATAGGGATAGTACTTATCACCGGTTCGATCCACTACCTGCATGACGAGGTTGATGACGCCGTTTTCATCCGGTTCCCTCTCGGCAAAGGTGAATCCGAATTCCGTGCCCTGCATGAGGCGGCCGTCATATCCGCTGGTGATAAACCAGCAGGCGTTTGACTTTTCACACCTGGTAAGGATCACTTCGGTCATATCATAGGTTTCTTCAAGATCCTGAAGATGACGCCAGGCTTCATCCTGAATCCGGTAAAAATCACTGTCGTAGATGAAATCGTCGATCAGATCCATATTGCCGGTTTCGACTGCCTTCTGATGAACCTTCGCAAATTCCTCAGACATGATCAGATCGCCGTAATCCGGAAGATCCTGATCCACGAACAGAGAGGAATTTGCGAGCGAGAGCCTTTTTGCCTTGTCGAGATACCATAATCCGGTCTGGGTGAGATGACGGATGCTGGAATTCAGGATCGTTATAAATGCGGTGCCGAAAACCAGAATAAAAATCGCAAAAAACGTCTTCACGTTGATGCTGGAGCGTTTCGGTTTCTTCCCGCGTTTCGATTTTTCTTTCTCTTCGCCGGATGCGGTTTTATTGTCGCCGGGATCCTGCTGCTTTTTCCCGGTCTCAATGTTCTTTTCTTCTGACATGACTGTCTTTATTATACCGTTGTTTTTTCCTTCTCCATGCAAAGAAATGAAGATTCCCCATCTTCCCCCTCCCGTTACCGCAGATATGCACACATGGCTTGATGCCGGGGCGAAAAACAAAAAAGCATCCGAAGGCAGCGGACATCTGAGCGGAGTAAAGCAGCGGCAAAGCGGATTACGCCTATACCGCACAGCAATCTGATTTCAGTGAACAACTCCCACCGATTCAAAGAATCGGAAGGAGCTTCTGACGGACGCTTTCGCGTTCCGTTACTCAGCTTGCGCAGAGGGCCGGTTCTTTCAGTTCACTATGAACCAGTCTGCCCCGAACGACGAATTCCCACTTGGTCGTATGCTCCGTGTCCGGAGCG
>JAFWCM010000101.1 GCA_017536885.1 Solobacterium sp. | reverse complement strand
GGGATAATACCGCTCACTCCCATTCGATTGTTCCCGGGGGCTTGGATGTGATATCCAGGCACACGCGGTTTACATGCTTTACTTCGTTGACGATTCTGGTGGAGATGACATCCAGCACATCATATGGAATTCTCGCCCAGTCTGCGGTCATCCCGTCAATCGAGGTGACAGCCCGCACGACAACGGTGTAGTCATAGGTTCTCTGATCACCCATGACGCCTACACTGTGAATATCCGGAAGGCAGGTGAAGTACTGCCATATCTCACGGTCTAATCCCGCCTTTGCGATCTCTTCCCGAAGAATCGCATCGGAATCCCTTACGATTTCCAGTTTTTCTTCCGTGATTTCTCCCAGCACCCGGATACCGAGTCCCGGTCCGGGAAACGGCTGTCTCCAGACCATTTCCTTCGGCAGTCCGAGTTCGGTTCCGAGTTCTCTTACCTCATCTTTGAACAGTGTGTTCAGCGGCTCGATCAGTTTGAAATTCATATCTTCCGGAAGCCCGCCGACATTATGATGGGATTTGATCGTCTGTGCCGTCTTTGTGCCGGACTCGATAACATCGGTATAGAGCGTTCCCTGTGCCAGCCATCTGATATCTGTTCCGTCAAGCAGTTTTCTCACTTCATCACGGAAGGTATAAATAAATTCTCTGCCGATGATCTTTCGTTTTTCTTCCGGGTCTCTGACTCCCTTCAGGGCGGAAAGGAATCTCTCCTTCGCGTCGATCCGTATGAGATTGAGCTTCATGTTCCGCGCAAATGTATCCATGACAGATTCGGATTCTCCCTTGCGAAGCAGTCCGTGATCGATGAACATGCAGTAGAGATTATCTCCGATTGCTCTGTGAAGAAGCGCTGCCACAACCGAGGAATCCACACCGCCGCTCAAAGCCAGAAGCACCTTGTCATTTCCCGTTGTCTCTTTGATCTTTTCCGTACTGACCGCAATGAAATCCTTCATGGTCCAGTCCGCTTTGGCCCCGCAGATGCGAAACACAAAATTGGAAAGCATCTGCAGTCCGTGTTCGCTGTTTCTCACCTCCGGATGAAACTGAAGTGTGTATATTTTCCTCTTGGCATTCTCGCATGCCGCATAAGGACAGGTCGAAGAACTTGCGATGCAGCGAAATCCCTCTGCCGGTACAGTTACCTGGTCCCCATGACTCATCCATACCGTCTGGTTTTCCGAAAGGCCTTCGAACAGAGGAGAAGACGGATCAATCTTCAGCTCCGCTCTTCCGTATTCCTTTTTCTCTGCGCTCTCCACTTTCCCGTTGAGCATATAGTGACACATCTGCATTCCGTAGCAGATGCCGAGAATCGGAAGTCCGCTGTCAAAGATGGCGGGATCGCATTTGACGGAATTCTCTTCGTATACTGAATTCGGTCCGCCGGAGAAGATGATTCCCTTCACACTTCCCATCTTCAGAATATCCGCCAGTTTCATGTCACCTGGGTGGAGCTCGGAATAGACGCCGAATTCGCGGATGCGCCTTGCGATCAGCTGATTGTACTGACTCCCGAAATCCAGAACGATAATCTTATCGGCCATAGTTATTTCTCTCCTTATCCATGCATGGATGCCCGGATGAATTCCGCAAACAGCGGATGCGCCCGGTTGGGACGGCTCTTAAACTCCGGGTGATACTGCACTCCGAGATGAAATCTCTTCGCGGGAAGTTCTGTCTCTTCCGCCAGCGTTCCGTCCGGAGAAGTACCGGCAATCATCATACCATGGCTTTCAAACACCGTGCGCCACGCATTGCTGAATTCATAGCGATGACGATGGCGCTCGCTGATCTCTGATTCCCCGTAGCATTTTTCCAGAAGGCTTCCTTCTTTGATCATGCAGGGATAGGCACCCAGCCGCATCGTTCCGCCCTTGTCGATCTCATCATTCTGATCGGGCATGAAATCGATCACCTTGTGGGTGCTCTTCTCATCAAACTCACCGCTGTTGGCATCTTGCCAGCCGATGACATTTCTCGCAAATTCAATCACTTCCACCTGCATTCCGAGACAGATCCCGAAATAGGGAATGTTGTTTTCTCTCGCAAATCTTGCGGCTTCGACCATGCCGTCAATTCCCCGGCCGCCGAACCCGCCGGGCACGATGATGCCGTCGATCCCGGAAAACAGTGCCGGAGCACTTTCTTTTGTGATGTCTTCGGATTCGATCCAGTGAATCTTCACCGCCGCATGGTTTTCATAGCCGCCGTGCTGCAGGGCTTCCTTGACGGAAAGATAGGCATCGTGAAGCCTTACGTACTTTCCGACCAGAGCGATATGCACCGTGGTCCTGGGATCGTGAATCCGCTCCAGCATCGCCTTCCAGCCGGCAAGATCCGGGGATGGCGCATCGATATTGAGTTCTCTGCATACGATCGAAGAGAAGTTCTGATCTTCCAGCATGATCGGCGCATCATACAGACACTCCACCGTGGTGTTGTTTATGACGCAGTCCGGCCGCACATTGCAGAACATCGAAATCTTCTTCCTGACATCCTCCGGCAGCGGCGTATCGCATCTTGCGATGATAATATCCGGGCGCACCCCGCTGTTCTGCAGTTCCTTGACGGAATGCTGGGTGGGTTTGGATTTGTATTCATCCGATCCCGGAATATAGGGAACCAGCGTCACATGGATGAAGAGAACATCTTCCTTTTTCTGTTCGATCGAAATCTGCCGGATCGCCTCGATAAACGGCTGGGATTCGATGTCACCCACCGTGCCGCCGATCTCGGTGATCACAAGATCCGCATCCGCCTTCTTTCCGACTTTGTAGATGAAGCGCTTGATCTCATCGGTGATGTGGGGAATGATCTGCACGGTTTCGCCGAGGTATTCTCCCCGCCGTTCTTTCTGCAGTACATTCCAGTACACCTTGCCGGTGGTGAGGTTGGAATACTTATTGAGATTTTCGTCGATGAACCGCTCATAATGACCGAGATCAAGATCGGTCTCCGCCCCGTCATCCGTCACAAACACTTCCCCGTGCTGATACGGGCTCATCGTGCCGGGATCTACATTGATATAAGGATCAAGCTTCTGAGAGATGACCTTCAGGCCTCTTTCCTTCAGCAGTCTGCCAAGACTTGCCGCAGTGATCCCCTTTCCGAGTCCGGACACAACACCGCCTGTCACAAATACATATTTCATGATTTCACCCCTTTCCAGGCCTCTTCTTCCCTTCAGGCAACAAAAAAGAGAGGCTAATAAACCCAAGCAGCGAAGCGCTGTTTTTTTTATCACCTCTTGACAGGGGGATTATAACGCATGTACTACGTGCATGCAATGACCGGAATGCATTTTCATAATTTTCATAAAAACAGAGAGAGCTCCGGATTGCTCCTGTCTGCGTTCTGTTTTTATTACGATGCCAGCGCTTCATCGATCGCCGCGTCCAGCGTCTCTTCATCCACATAGCCCGGCACATAGCCGAGGTAGTTGCCGTCCGGCTTCATGATGAAGGTGGTCGGATATCCGGTGATGCCGTAGGTCCGCGTCACCGAATAATCATTGTCATAGAGCACGGTCATCGTATATCCGTTGTCCTCCATGAACTGACGGATCATCTCCTCGCTTCCCTCGCTTCCGAGGTTCGGCGTTGCGATCAGCACCACTTCCACATCATCCCGGTGGCTTACCTCTTCCAGATGGGGAAGCTCCACATTGCAGTAATAGCACCAGGTTCCGAAGAAGTTGAGAACCAGCGGCTTTCCGACATACTCCGTCAGGGTGTGTTTGTCTCCCTTCGAATCATACAGCGTGAAATTGAACTTCTCGGCATCGGTGTTTCCCTCCGATACACTTACCGCTGCGGAAGTCTCCCCGGCCGCTGATGCGTCGGTTTCCGTCGGGCCCGAGGCTTCTTCTTTCACCGAGGCGGAAGCCACCGCAGGCGCGGAAGCGGACTTTTCAAGCACAGCGATCCGCTGATTTCCCTGCGTGATCATATAAATACCCATGCCGCAGACGACGATTCCACCGAGCATCCCGGCATATTTCACGATATCCTTATGACCCTTGAGCCAGATCAGAACCTGATCGGTAAACAGTCCCAGTACGATGAACGGCAGGATAAAGCCGATCACATAGGCAAGAAAATACAGGGCATTGCCGGCCGAGGCGCTCGCCACCATGGCCGAGGCAAGCAGAGGTCCGATGCACGGGCTCCAGGCAAAGCTGAAGAAGAAGCCGAGCAGATATGCCTGCAGATAGGAACCGCCTCCCTGTGCCGTCCGATTGATGCGATGATCCCGCATCAGGAAGGGAATCTGAATGACTCCCAGGGAATTAAGGCCGAACAACAGGAGGATCACGCCGCCGGCGAGAAGAAACTGGGTCGTATAGCGGTTCATCAGCTCCTGAAGCGCCGCACTTCCGAGCCCCGCGACAAAGAACACGGTGCAGATGCCCAGCACGAAGCAGAGGGTTCTCAGAAATACCTTCAGGCGGTGGTTTTTCTCCTGCGGATCAAGACCGGCAGTGAGATATCCGACATACAGCGGAATTAACGGCAGTACACACGGGGTGAAAAAGGACAGAAGACCTTCGAGAAAAAGGCCCGGCAGAGTAATGTTTGTGAGGTTCATCAGTATACTCCTTTCGGGATCAGCTCCAGAACGGAGAGGATCAGAATAATAATGCCGAGGACGATTCGATAGAATCCGAAGATGCGGAAGCTGTGTGTCTTGATGTATTTCATCAGGCTGCGGATCACACTGACGGAGACGATAAACGCCGTGATCATTCCCACCGCAAGCACGAGAACCGAAACCAGGGTGACGGCGGTCTTCATCTTCATGAGCTTCAGTGCCGATGCCCCAAGCATCACCGGGATCGCCAGGAAGAAAGAGAACTCCGCTGCGGCAGAGCGGTTCATTCCCAGCAGCAGGCCGCCGATGATCGTCGCTCCGGATCGCGAAGTACCCGGAACCAGAGCCAGGGATTCAAACAGACCGGTAAAAAACGCAGCTGAGGGAGAGATATCAGGAACCTTCTTATATTTGATCTCCACCGCTTTTCGCTCCGCGATCAGAAACAGTATTCCATACGCCACGAGCGCCACTCCGATGATCAGAGGCGAAGAGAGCTTCTCATCCACAAGATCGTTGAGCAGATAGCCGAGGATGCCGCAGGGAATCGAAGCGATGATGATCAGAAGCCAGGTCCTGAAGATGCTCTTTCTTGTCTTTTTGGCAATTCCCGCAGAAAAGGGCCACAGCTTGCGGAAATAAATCAGAATCACCGCAAGGATGGAGCCCAGCTGAATCAGTACCTTGTACATATTCCAGAACGAAAGATTTGCGGAAGGATCATCAAAAACCTTCAGCGGCAGTACGGTATTGAGAAGTATCAGATGACCGGTGCTGCTGATGGGAAGCCATTCCGTGATTCCCTGCACGAGTCCGAACAGGATTGATTTCAGTAGTTCTATCAGAAGATCCATCGTTTACCTCGGGACAGAAACGATTATACTACGCTTCTTTTTTCCCGGGCAGGCGATGTGCTCTGCTGATCATGTCACGGATTTCCGCCGTCTTTGCTTCAAACGGCGCCAGGGAAGGCAGTCTCCACTCCCAGTCGGGGGAACCGATCGTACCCGGGTGATTGATGCATCCCTCGGGGCCGAGGTACAGCCAGTCCGCCATCGGAATGATCACCATTCCGGCATCGCACTGAAGGGCAAAGTTCAGAAATTTCTCGCAGACATTCTTTCCTTCATAGCCATGGTCCTTGAACCACTTGCGCCATCTGCGCTTGTCCGCTTCGCTCTTTCCGTGATAAATAGAGCGTATTGTATCGTTGTCATGAGTTCCTGTATAAGCCAGGCAGTTCTCATCGACCTTGTTCTCGGTGAGGGGGTCAAAGGTAAACTGAAGCACATTCATGCCCGGGAAGTGATAATCATCCCTCAGCATCAGCACCTCGGGCCGCAGGTCACCGAGATCTTCCGCGACGATATCGATGTCCGGATATTTCTCAAACAGGGTATCGAAGAACTTATGACCGGGAGCTTCGATCCACTCACCTTCAATCGCGGTCGGACAGGAAGCGGGAATCTTCCAGTAGGTATCGAAGGCCCGGAAGTGATCGAGACGGATGATATCAAAGAGATCCTTATTATATCCAAGGCGGCTGAGCCAGAAGGAAAAGCCGTCTTTCTCCATATACTCCCAGTCATAGATCGGGTTTCCCCAGCGCTGGCCGGAGGCAGAGAAGTAATCGGGCGGCACACCGGCAATAAAGCGGGGATATCCGTCTTTGTCCAGCAGGAAGTTGGGACGTCCGCTCCAGCATTCGGCGCTGTCGAGGCCGACATAGAACGGAATGTCTCCCATGATCAGGATGCCTTTGGAATTGGCGTATTCCTTTAGCTTCTTCCACTGTTTCAGGACGATGTACTGAACAAAATACTGATAGCTGATCTGCTTTTCATAAGGCTTGAGGCTCGGGTTCTCGCTTTTCGGAAGATCCCTTTCCTTTGTCTCCCATTCGATCCAGCAGATCAAATGGTTTTTCTTTTTCAAAGACATGAACAAGGCGTAGTCCTTCAGCCACTTCTGCTGAATAAACGCCTCATAGTCCTCATCCGGCACAAAGTTCTCAAACGCCTGATGAAGATATTCATCCTTATATCTTCGGATATCGTTATATGCAATGAATTTCAGATCCTTCAGATAATCGGGAACGTGATTCAGAAGCCCTTCCTCTTCGAGCAGATCCAGCGAGATATACAGCTCGTCAATCGCAAAGGAAGAGAACGGCTGGTATGGGCTGTTTCCGAATCCGAGCGGGTTCAGAGGAAGAATCTGCCAAATGGAAAACCCCGCTTTCGCGATGTCATCTACGAAGCGATAAGCGTCTTTCCCGAAATCACCGAGTCCGATCCGATTGGGAAGTGAAGCAACCGGCATCAGAATTCCTGCATTCCTGTCCATAAAAAAACCTCTTTTCTTTTTCAATAAATCAGTGTATCTTAAAGCGCAGTAGTTTCGGCAGAAATGCCATTTAAACTGCTTATCGATATTGTAATCGTTTCCTGGTAACGTTTACAACCGAAATAGAAAAACTTGGAGGACTGATATTTTATGACACTGGAAGAATCTCTGACAGGAAAGCTGGGGAAAAACATCGCATCCGCTTCCGATGCGGAATTGTATCGGGCACTGCTTGCGTATGTTAAGGAAAAAACCAACGAACGCCCTCTCACAACCGGAAACAAGAAGCTGTACTACATCTCCGCGGAGTTTCTGATCGGCAGACAGCTCGGAAAGAACCTGATCAATCTCGGTATTTATAAAGAAGTGAATGAACTTCTCGAGAAAAACGGAAAATCCCTCGCCAAAGTGGCGGATGAAGAGATGGAGCCCTCCCTCGGAAACGGCGGACTGGGACGTCTTGCGGCATGTTTCCTGGATTCCATTGCCACACTGGATCTCAATGGCGACGGAGTCGGGCTGAGATATCACTTCGGACTCTTCAAGCAGGAGTTCCGCAATCACAAGCAGTATGAAGTGCCTGACCGCTGGCTCAGCGAGGACTGCTGTCTGACTAAGACAGATGTCTGTTTCCCTGTCACCTTCGGCAAAACTACGGTGATGAGCCGCATGTACGACCTCGATGTCGTCGGTTTCAAAAAGGGTCATACAAAGCTTCACCTGTTTGATCTCGATACCATTGACGAAAACCTCGTAAAGGAAGGTATCAGTTTCGATAAGACACAGATCGAAAAGAACCTGACGCTGTTCCTCTACCCGGATGACTCCGACAAAGACGGCCAGCTGCTTCGGATTTACCAGCAGTACTTCATGGTAAGCAACGCCGCTCAGCTGATTATAAAAGAACAGAAGGAACTCGGACATGATCTGCGCAGAATGGCTGACCATGTCGCGATTCAGATCAACGACACACATCCTTCCCTGGTCATTCCGGAGCTGATCCGCCTTCTGATCAAAGAAGGCATCTCCTTCCGGGATGCGGCCGGTATCGTGACCGGTGTCTGCGCTTATACCAACCACACCATCCTTGCGGAAGCGCTCGAGAAGTGGCCGATGTCCTACCTCAATAAGGTCGTTCCTCATCTGATGCCGATCATCGGAGGTCTCGACTTCGGTGTGGTCTGCGCCTACCATGACAACCACAACCTCAACATCATCGACGGTGAGGGAAAGGTTCACATGGCGAGACTCGATATGCACTACAGCCACAGCGTCAACGGCGTCGCGGCTCTGCATACCAAGATTCTCAAGCATCAGGAGCTTCGTCCTTTCTTTGAGAACTATGCCGAAAAATTCAACAACAAGACCAACGGCATCACCTTCCGCCGCTGGCTCATGCTGTGCAACCCCGAACTGGCCGGAATGATCACCGACCTCATCGGCGAAGACTGGATGTACAACGCGGCCGAACTCGAACGGCTGATGTATTTCCACAACGATGAAGGCGTGCTCCGCCATCTCGATGAGATCAAGCGTCACAAGAAGGAAGAAGCTGCCCTCTTCATCAAGGAGAAGGAAGGCGTTGACATCGATCCCGAAAGTGTCTTCTGCATTCATGTCAAGCGTATGCATGAGTACAAGAGACAGCAGATGAATGCGCTGAACATCATCTACGAATACATGAACATCAAAAACGGCAACTACCCTGCCCGCCCGATCACCGTCATCTTCGGCGGCAAGGCAGCGCCTGCCTACTATATGGCAAAGAATGTCATTCATCTGATTCTCTGCCTCCAGCAGCTGATCAACAACGATCCCGTGGTCTCCAGGTACCTCAAGGTCGTGATGCTGCAGAACTACAACATCTCCAAGGCAGAGGTGGTCATTCCCGCCGCGGATATCTCCGAGCAGATCTCCCTGGCGTCGAAAGAGGCCAGCGGCACCGGAAACATGAAGTTCATGCTGAACGGTGCGGTTACCCTCGGAACTAATGACGGTGCGAATGTCGAAATCCGCGATCTTGTCGGCATCGAGAACATCTACACCTTCGGAAAGAGCTCCGATGAGGTCATCAACCTCTACAACACCAACGGCTATCACGCGATTGATTTCTACAACCGGTCCGAAAGCATCCGCAGTTGCGTTGACTTCATCACCAGCGATGAACTGAGACGCATCGGTGACGATTCCATGCTCAGAGATCTCCAGGACAACCTGAAGAACAAAGACTGGTTCATGACCCTCCTTGACCTTGAGCACTACTCCTCCGTCAAGGAAACCGCGGTCTTCGACTATCAGAACCGTGCGAAGTGGACGCGCATGATGCTGGTGAACGTTGCCCGTTCCGGATTCTTCTCCAGCGACCGCACCATCACGGAATACGACCGCGATATCTGGCATCTTCGCTGATCAAACAGGATCTCCTTTCCGGAGGTCCTGTTTCGTTTCGTACAAATCTTCACATAACCTTCAGAAAGCGTTCCTTTTTTCTTAACATCTGTTCTTTATGATTTGATCGTAAAAAGGAGGAAACGAAAGGCGAAAGCACGGTTCGCACGGCATTAGGAGAAGACATTTTCCCTCTCACTTTGTTTTAGCCCTGCTCCCCCTGCAGGGCTTTTGTATATCGGGTGGTACAATAGCCTCTGAGGAGGATGTCTATGTATTATCCTGAATTTCCGAAAAAACATGATGTGATCGGTATCTCGGCACCCTCACAGGGAGTCGGTCATAAGATCGAATCCTATGAGGCATCCCTGGATACCCTCACGAGAAAGGGATTTGAAATCCTGGAAACCGCGCATGTGCGCGTGGACGGAGACAGAGGCGGAAGTGCCAGAGAGCGCGGGGCAGAACTCACCTCTCTGTTTGCGGATGAAAGAGTCAGAGCCGTGATCTCTGCGGCCGGCGGTGATTTTCTGTTTGAGATTCTGCCCTATGTCAACTGGTCCGTGCTCCGAAACCATCCCAAATGGCTGTGCGGGGCGAGTGATCCTACGAGCCTTCTGTACACCTATACCGTAAAGTACGATGTGGCAACCCTGTACGGCTTCAATGCCGGCTCCTTTGACGAAGTGCCCCTGTCCCTTTACGACCGCAATGCGTTAAACATTCTTACCGGGAAGCTGCCGGTGCAGAAAACCAGTAAGATGTATGCTTCCAAGCCCGGCTTTGCGGAGGATTATGAAGGCCCCGATACCCCGACGGAGTGGAAATCCCCCTATGAGTCCCTGCAAGTCAGAGGCAGATGCATCGGCGGCTGTATCGATGTGCTCAAGGATCTCATCGGCACCGAATATGACCGGACCCGGCAGTTTGTGAAAAAATACAAAGACGACGGAATCATCTGGTATTTCGATACGTTTTCTCTGAGTGCGGAGGTCTTCTACCGCACCCTGCTTCAGATGAAGTATGCCGGATGGTTTGAAAACGCCAGGGCGGTTCTCGTCGGCAGAGTGCTCTTTCCCTCCAGCGAAACCGGCATGAGCTATGAAGATGCCATGGCGCTCGCCCTGGAAAACATCCCCCGGATCTACGAGATGGATATCGGCCATACCGTGCCGGGATTTACGATGATCAACGGCGCGATGCTCGATGTCTCCTATCGCCGGGGAAAGGGTTCCCTGACCTTCGAACTGAAATAAACAGACACGGAATTGCATTCTTCCGGATTCATGAGCCCGCCCGGGCTCTTTTTTCTGCTCTGAAACACAGACGGGAAGAATCCCGGGGAAATTGCACAACCATGTGATCCGTCTATAATGAATACAGCTGTAATCATCAGCGGGTTGTTTAAAGAGGATTCTGAGATGAAATGCTATCTGATCAAAGAAACGCTGTGCCCGTGCAGTATTGACGATTTCCCGGGCAGTGACTGCCAGTATGCGGCGGTTCTTACCTGGAAGGAATGGGAAGAAAACCGAGACAGATTTGACATGGGCATCGATATGGATATGGAGCACGGGATTCCGAAGGAAACCAAGGCGGTCGTCAATATCGACTCACTGACCGGTTCCCTCAGCCGTCCCGCCCTTGCCTTCTGCAAAAGCCAGGAAGAGGGATTCACGTTTGCCCTGGATGAAAAGGGAATCGTGCTGGTAGATGATACGGGATATGTCAACGGCCTGATCGTGAAGATTCAGCTGACGAAAAAATGGCGGCTTCCGAGCATGGAGCGGTTTCTGTACGATCTTCTGGAATGTTCGATCTCAAGGGACCTCGCGATGCTCGATGAAATGGAGCAGTCGCTCAACCAGATGGAAGAACGGATCGCCGAAGAACAGTCGGAACTCTTCCCTCCCGAGATGAATCAGATCCGCGGCGATCTGCTCGATCTGCGAATTCACTATGAACAGCTGATCGATCTCAGCCAGGAACTCGAGGAAAACGAAAACAACTTCTTCCGCGAGGAAAGGCTCCGCTATTTCCACATGTTCACCGAACGGACCATCCGCCTGCAGCTTCTGGTCAGCGGCATGCGGGAATATGTGATGCAGCTGAAGGATCTGATTCAGACCAGCATCGATGTCCGCCAGAACCGCATCATGACCGTGCTCACCGTGATCACATCCATCTTTCTGCCGCTGACTCTGATTGCCGGATGGTACGGCATGAACTTCAAATACATGCCCGAGCTGGAATGGGAATTCGGCTATCCCATGGTCATTATCATCAGTATCGTGATCGTTGTGGTCTCCCTCATCTTCTTCCGCAAAAAGAAATGGCTCTAGCCTCTGCTCTCAGGGGCTTTTCTTTCGCCGGATACTCCCGCAGATGTTCGGATAGTATGATCTTTCATAAGAGTTCTTCGGATTTTTGTACAGAGTGCATAAGGCGAAGAAAAAAAGAACTATACTCAGATGGAACAGGAAGGAAATCAACATGAAAAAACAGGCATATAATCCCTATCTCCCGCTGAATGTCTATATCCCCGACGGGGAGCCGCACGTCTTTGACGGCCGGGTTTACGTATTCGGATCCCATGACAAGGAAAACGGCGATACCTTCTGCATCCTGCCGTATGAGGTCTGGTCGGCACCGGTGGATGATCTGGGAAACTGGTCATGTCCCGGCATCGCCTACCGGGCCGAACAGGACCCCCTGTATGACAGGGAAACGCGCAATGCGATGTATGCGCCCGACTGCGTCCGGGGAAATGACGGCAGATATTATCTCTATTACTGCCTTTCGGGGAACCGCGGAAAAGGCGGCTATTCCAACCCGATCTCTGTTGCGGTCAGCACAAAACCGGACGGCCCTTATGAATATCTCGGCATCGTGAAGAATCCGGACGGAATGCCCTTTCTGAAATATGCGAATTTCGATCCGGCTCTCATCAATGACGACGGCATCATCCGTCTGTATTCCGGCACCTGGTATCCCAGTGCGGAAGAAGATGAAGAAACCCGCTGCCGGAATCACACCGATGAAACGGAAGCAGAGCGGTACGGCAAAACCCCGGAGCACATCCGGGCATTAAGAGCAGACGGAGATGCGGCGGACGGCCCGCATCACATGACGCTTGCGGATGATATGATGACACTCACCTCGGAACCCGTGCGCGTCCTTCCTCTTCTCCGCAAAGGCACCGAGTTTGAAACCGGTCCGGACGGGAAAGGAAAAGGATTCTTTGAGGGAAGCTCGATCCGCAAGATCAGCGGCCGCTACTATTTCATCTATTCCTCGCGGAACAACCATGAGCTCTGCTATGCGGTAAGCGTCTCTCCCGACAGAGACTTCACCTACGGGGGAACGATTGTCTCCAACGGCGATATCGGGATTGACGGCAGAGCGCCGGAAGACCGGCTGAACATCACCGGGACAACGCACGGCAGCGTGGAAAACATCAACGGAACCTGGTATGTGTTCTATCACCGCCTGACCCATAAATCCGACTACAGCCGGCAGGGCTGTGCCGAGCCGATCGAGATCGATGAAACCGGAGCCATCCGTCAGGTTGAGATCACCAGCTGCGGTCTTAACGACGGCCCGCTGGAAGGCATCGGATGCTATCCGGCAGTCATCTGCTGCAATCTGTCCAACGGAAAGATGCCCCACACCAGCAATCAGAAACAGACAGTGTTCATTCCCTATATCGGCAGTGAGAACGGAGAACAGATGATCCGCGATATTTCCGATCACACCCTGATCGGATACAAATACTTCGCCTTCCGCTCTCTCAGAGAAATCGTCCTTACGGTACGGGGAAACGCCGAGGGAACGATCCGTGCTCTGGCCGGTACCGAAGCGGATGTCATCGGCAGCGTTTCGATTCACCCTTCTCTTTCCTGGCAGGAGCTTTCTCTTCCCGTACAGGAAACCTCCGGCACCAAAGCGCTGTATTTCCGCTATGAAGGAGAGGGATCCTTCGATCTTCTCCGCTTTGAACTCAGATAAAGGAATGTTCTTCATTGTTTCACACGGCCGGCGCATGCCGGCTTTTTCTGTATTTTCAAGAAACTGAAGGCGGCGAAGAAACCGGAGCGCAGCTTCCGCTGAGGTTTGCCAGCAGGCATCGCAGAAAGAAAGGATCCGTCAGTCCGTTCCCTATCAGCCGGTGCTCATGCCAAACGCAGGTCTTAAAAACCAGGAAACTGAACGCCGCAATCATCAGTGCATGCCACTTGATTTTCCTCGCGGGACATGAAAAAGTGAAACCGTGAAACCCCCGGTTACCGGTTTATGCACGACCCATGGGACGAGACCGCACGAAAGACCGCTGTGCCTGAACAGACACATGTAAGGTATTCATTGGCATCGCTGCGCCGTTCCGGACGTTTCGGTCCTGCGTATATCATTTCAGGAGGGAAAACCACTATGAACGATGAAGAAAAAATCAGGGAATCAACGACAGAAGAAATCAGCGGCGGGACATTTGATCCGCTCAATCCCAACTTCGTTTACTGCCCCAGATGTAAAACTGCCATACTCAAATCCCGATGGAACAGGGCAGAAACGGGATGCCGGGCATCATGATTTACATCTGCCCGGAATGTAAATACAAGTTCAGCCAGCCGTATGGTCCGGTTCCGCGAGCAAGAAACTGATCAGACTCCTTCGGGACAGTCTGAAGCACGACGGAAACAGGGAAGTCACTTCTCTGTTTTTTTATCTGCCGGTCTTTCTGCCTGTGTCCCGGCACAGAAAAAGAAGGGAATCACGCATCGTCTCTTCCCTTCTCTCATCGGTTCTCAGAGCTCCTTTTCCTTTTTCTCCGGTCCGTAATAGGTGAATGCAAGCATGGTGATGTCATCAAACGGCGGTGCATCTTTGACAAACCCGCGGATCGCATTGGAAACGGTATCGATCATCTCTTTCGGATCATCGCTCTTCACCGTGTTGAGCGCTTCCAGAAGCCGGTCTGTTCCGAACTGTTCACTCTTCGGATTAACCGCGTCCGGAACCCCGTCGGTATAGACGAAGATACTGTCGCCTGGACTCATCGCAAATTCATGTTCCTCCATGGGAATTCCGGGTATGATTCCGAGCGCCATGCTGTGACGGTATTTCACCAGCTCAAATCTGCCGTCTTTCCGCCGCAGCACAGGGTGTTCATGGCCGGCGTTGGTAACCACTGCCGTGCCGTCTCTGACATCGATGATCGCAATCCAGACCGTTACAAACTGGGAGGCATCATTGCCCTCACACAGCACTTCATTGATGTCGGAGAGGATTTCCGAAGTTGTCTCACCGCCCAGGATCGCCCTCTGGTGGATCAGCTTCTTCGAAATCGCCATAAACAGGGAGGCGGGAACCCCCTTGTCGGAGACATCCGCAATCACCAGGGCCAGATGATTCTCATCGACCAGATAGAAATCATAGAAGTCGCCCCCGACTTCCCTTGCCGGTTCCATGGAGGCATACAGTTCAAACTGATGATACTCCGGAAACGGCGGGAACTTTGTCGGCAGCATATCTTTCTGAATCTTTGCGGCGACATTCAGCTCAGCCCGGATCTTTTCCTTTTCACTCGTCACGGTTTTCAGGCGAACGATGTATTCCTTGAGGTCAAGATCCATCTGCGTAAATGCATCGGCAAGATCTTCCAGCTCATCATTGGTATGCACATCCACCTTGAACTCTTTGGTATGTTCCGGGTCATCCTCTAGATGATGCACCATCGCACCGGCCGCTTTGTGAAGCTTATTGATCGGCCGGATCAGGAAGCGGTTGATGCCGAAGTAATAGGCTGCCAGCATGATGAGCGTCACAGCACTGACAACGGTAATGTTGGTTCGGAACAATGACAGCAGCATCTCAACAATTTCGGAAGCCTTGATATCCGTCCCGATCATGGCAGTCGGCTGTCCGTTTGCGTCAAGAACCGGATAATACGCACTCAGAAGAAGTCCGTATTTCGGGTCATCGGTAACACAGGTCGCATTGTTCTTTGGCTGATCGGTAAACTGACTTTGAATCACCTCTTTTTCTTCTTTGGTGAAATAGGGGTCCGTATCACCGAGGGCATTGATATTCTTTGCCATTCCCTGATCCCAGATATAGACGATCCGATCTTCTTCGGGGATAAAGATATAGAAGGATTCCAGCTGATAGTTTTCCGCCATGGAAGAAAACAGCCGTGCCGATCTGTCGTAATAGTCATCGGTCTGTTTCGTTTCGTAATAGATTTTGATTCGTTCCGCATCTACATATCTGGAAGCCGTTTTGGCGACGGCACTGACCTGGTCCGAAAGCATTTCAAACGAATGGCGCCAGACAAGGACCGAAGAAAACAGCGTGATCAATATCGTAATCGACACCGCAAACAGAAACATGCCGAAAAGAATTCGAAGACTGATCCTTCCGCGTTTCTTCATACCCGTGCCTCCTTAATATAAAGACTATCACAATGTTCTTCACATCTGTACAAACGAAGTTCCGGCGCCGCGGAATTCCAGTGTGAGAAGTTCCTCTGCCCGGCATCACTGACGGTTCAGGTATCTTCTGGCCGCCGGGGATAGTACTGGTTCAAAATGCGGACTTCTTTCTCTTTCCGTGCCGTCTGTTCATCTGTCCCCTTATGAACTCTGCCGTGCCGTTTACAGATCAGCGAAAAAAAACCGGAGCGGTCTGTCAATTGCTTATTTACCCAACTATAAAACCACCGGCTGCACCAGTGGTCTTGCAGAAGCGGAACCGTTACACAATGTGTAACATTACTCCTATGATGATTCATGCGGATCCTGAAAACTTCCCTGGTATTTATCCTGAGAATCGCCCGCAAAAATGAGGTGATTACCTGATCGGATTTCCGTACTGATCATATTCGGGCTGAATGAGATCCCAGTTCTCATCAATCATCTTCATCAGCTGCTGAAGATCTTCTTCCGATCCGTCAGTGGAATAATAGTAGTGGTCTTTGTGATATTTATCCGCAAACTCCTTCTTGTACTGCTCTTTGGACAACCCTTTGCCGATCTTACCAACAAATAAATCTATGATCAGATTATCATGTGCATCAATAGTCAGCACTCCGCCGTTTATGGCCTTTAAAACATCATCCGTAAGTTTGTATTCTTTTTAATCATGTTCAATTTCCTCCGATTGAATTGATCTGTTGCTCTCTGCAGACTGCGCAGAGTCTTGCCGTTGCTTCTTCATGGGCGGCAGGATGACTGTTCTGATGAGAATCGTCCCGCAGACGATATGCATTTGATTCAAAGGTATTGCAGGATGTCCTGACTATACCGATTTCTCTGCCATGCTCACGCAGCCAGGTATCTGCCTCACGATGCATGGTTTTCCCGTAACTGGTATTTCCGCCATGGGCATTGAAAATGCGCTTTATCTTCTGTCTCGGAAACAGTTCCCGGGAATACCCGATCAAGTTCTTTTTCATTCACGATTTTCATTTTATATCGTGCCGAAGCAGTCTTCCTCTTGCTCAATATTTTCTACGAGCGGCTGTTCAATTATCCACAATCCGGTCTGATGATGAAGCAGGAGGACGTTTTTATCCGTCGGGAGATCTTGCCCGGTCAATCAGCAAAAAAGCACCCACAGAGAGTGCTCTGTATTGTCAGGAATCGAGTCCTCTCCATGGGTATTACCATATCAGTGTGCATAAGCATCCGGGATTGTTACTCTGACCACGGTTCACCCGCCCTCGCGGGGAGTGATCACCATCTTTCCATGGCACATCATTCCGATGCGCTGTTCGATGTTCTTCAGGGCGATATGCGGTTCATTGTCATTGGCCGGTTCAAAATCACTGCCGCTGTTTTCCACAATGATTTCACAGCCGGTATCTGTCCGGCTGGTCCGGATCACGATGTGAAGCGGTTCGGAATCGGGGTCCATGCCATGCTTGACCGCGTTTTCCACGATCGGCTGCAGGGTCAGCGCCGGAACGCGGAAATCCGTATATGTCATGTCATAGTCGACAAAGAGATGATCTTCAAACTGCGCCTGTTCCACGGCAAGATAGGCCCGGGTATGTTCCAGTTCATCATCGAACGGGATCAGTTCCTCACTGGCGATCGCGGTGAAGTTCTTGCGCAGATAGGTGGTGAAATCCAGGGTGACCTGCTGGGCGAGATCCGGGTTCTGCTTGCACAGGTAATAGATGCTCATCATCGTGTTGTAGATGAAATGAGGGCGCATCTGCAGAATCATGATGCTGGCGCGCTGACGCGCGATCTCCCGCTGCTGAGTCAGATAGTGTTCCACCTGATCAAACAGGATGATGCAGAACATGGAAAACGCACAGAGGGCAAGACCGATTCCGAAGAGAATGAATACCGAGGTGAACAGATGAATGAGAATTCCGATCATCATCGGGATAATGGCGATAAGAAATGCGATGTAGTACCGCTTCGACATCCTGTCTTTCCACCGGAACGTACAGATGAGAATGACTGCCAGCATCACACCCACATCAAGGATCACCAGCGGGTACAGAGGTCCGCGGGCAAACAGATTCTCTTCCGTGAGATAGTAAAACAAGGGTGCAAACGGTGTGATATTCAGCATGAGGAAGAACAGTCCCCATAGGATCATCTCTAAATGAAAGACCGGACTTTTCTTCCAGTCCTGTCCCGTGCTGTGCAGAAGAAAAACCATAAGCAGAGGCATCAGGAGTGAGGTAAACAGGTTTTCGAAATAGTAGACGATTTCCTGCACATGTCTCAGTTCGGGAATGCCCTCCATCTGAACGTCAACCACTCCGAACAGGCTGTACAGCAGAAGCAGCGTAAAATGGGCGATGAAGATTTTTTTGCTGAACTCGTCATTGGTGGGCGCGATCACGGCAGTGACAAGTCCGAGAAGAACCAGCATGACCGAGGCTCCTCCCAGAAACATGGTGAACTGACCTGTGAAATAGATCATCTGTCCATGCCTCCGAGAGGGAACGGATACCGCAGTTTTTTCAGCTGATCGAGAACTCCTTCCGGTGTGATCGGTTTCAGCATGAAGCCGCTGGCGCCGGTGTTCCAGGCATCAAAGGCATAATCGCTGTAGGCGGTCAGATACACCACATTGGTATGAGGATTGATCTCCAGCAGGGTCCGGCAGAGATCGAGACCGCTCGTTTTTCCCAGTTCGATATCGAGAAATGCCATCGCAACCCGGTTGTTTCTCGCGTATTTGACCGCCTCTGCGGGACTCGTGAAGCCCGTGACCACCGCTTTGGGAAGCGCCGCTTCCAGTACGGGAAGACCGCCGTTGAGAATGATTTTTCTGTCATCCACCATGATGATATTGGGAGAATCATCGATCGCCTCCGCGAAATTGAGCAGAGTGCTGACATCTACGTCAAGGCATCTCGAAATCCTCGAGATCATCACGGCATCCGGAAGACGGCTTCCGTTTTCCCACCGGGCCACCGTAGGCCGGGTCACAAATACCTGATCTGCCAGTTCCCGCTGGGAGAGTCCCTTCTCGATTCTCAGTTTTTTCAGGGTTTCCGCAAAAATCATGTTCATGGCTGGGGTTCCTCTCAGTCTATCTTTTTAAAAACAACAGCAGTTCAAAAATCGCTCTGATGCTTATCTGCTTCTGCGGTCATTTTCAGACCGGCGGTAGAATTCCCGCTTATCGGCAAACATTCTGCTTTCGGCTTTGTTTACAAGAGCCTGCATGTCAATCTCTCCCTGCGACTTATCCCGCACGGCACTACCGAAAGAAACATGATACCCTTTCCTCTCCAGTTCCTGTTTCATCCGTTCGACTTCGAGTGCGAGAACCTCGGGCTGAGCGTCCATGCGGAAAGCCACAAACTCATCGCCTCCGATCCGGTAGGTATCCTCTTCGCCGAACAGCCGGCGCATAGCCGAGGCAACTTCGCACAGCATTCTGTCACCGGCCGGATGACCTTCTCTGTTGTTTATCTCATGCAGGCCGTTGACATCGGCGTAGACGCACATCAGGTTGTTCCGGCAGTATTCGGGATATTTCTGAAGCCGGTTTTCATAACGATTCCGGTTTTTGACGCCGGTCAGAAGATCGGTCTGACTCAGGTATTCGATCTGTCTTGACTGTGCGAGGGCTCGGATCTTGATGCTCATGGTGAATACCGTGGTGGCAATCGCCACCACTCCGAAGGTGATCATATTCCAGATATCGTTGACTGCCACATCCTCTGCCTTGTACTTCAGAACCATTCCGCAGTAGACCGCGACAACAATCGTGATCAGCGTCGTTAGGCGGATCGGCTGGTCATAGAACAGCAGCGGGCTCACCAGCAGAAAGGCTACCGCCGAAACCGCCGGTTTGTCCGCATGCAGCATCGAGATATGGATGCCGAATACATACAGCGTGATTTCAAACAGATACACCAGAATCATCACATATTCCGGGTGTTTCGGAAGAAGGAAGCGGGAACAGAGAAGGATCACTACCATCTCGATACTGCAGACGAAATACGTTGACGTGTTCACGGACACAAATCCGCCGGAAAGCACGCTGGCGATACACAGCAGAAAAAACATCACAGCGGCAAGCTGTGAGAACACCTTCAGCAGAACCTGGTTTTCCTGACGGATCCCCGGAACCAGCAGGTCATATTCCTCTTTCTGCAGCCCTGCGTAAAGAAACAGTTTCCGTGTTTCATTAAAATCAATCATGAATCTTCTATTCTCCCCGGCAGAAGCCGAATCACTTTCTTTTTTAGTCTTTTCCAGAGATTTCTCTTCTGAACTCTGCGGATTCTGTCTCTTTTTCCGCAGCAGTTACCATCATATACCATTCCGGGAAGGTTTCCCGATATTTTTCCCGGGAAGGGCAGGACGATGCCGCAATGAAATGATTCTTCCCGGCGGTTTTGATCGGGCTGACTCTATTGTTGAGGCTGCCCCTTCTTCCGTAAAGAAGGCGTGCCGGAATGTCACCCCCTGAAGAACGATTTATGTATGAACCCAGAAACTTGGAAATAATTTTTCCCAATCGCTCAGAGAATTGTAAGATCATACGGGATCAGATAAGATACTGTGTTATGAGAAAATCGAAAAAAACAGACATCCTTTGCGGATGGCTCAGAATCATATCGGGACTGCTGGTCTTTGCCTTCGGAGTTCACCTTACGATCTTTGCCAACATCGGCCTTGCCCCATGGGATTGCCTCGGTATGGGAATCGCAAAGCATACCCCCTTTAATTACGGCGTCTCCATGACCATCATGGCGGTGATGATTCTTCTGATTGACATCGCTCTGAACGAGCGGATCGGCTTCGGGACGATTATCGACGCCCTGCTTACGGGAAATCTTGTTCAGATGTTCAACAGCCTGAATCCCTTTCCAATGAACCATGGCATGGTTTCCGGCATTGCTCTGATGCTTGTCGGCTATATCTTCATTTCCCTGGGCATGTATCTGTATATGAGCGCGGAACAGTGCTGCGGTCCAAGAGACGCATTGCTGGTGGGGATCGGCAGGCGAATGCCGGATATTCCGATCGGCATCGTTGAAATCCTTCTCTGGATCATCGTGCTTGTTGCCGGGTATCTGCTCGGCGGCCCCGTCGGCATCGGTACTCTGATCAGCACCTTTGCGGCAGGATTCATCATGCAGGGGGTGTATTCCCTGATTCATTTTGAACCCCGCAGTCTTCATCACCGGGATGCGGCCGAGCTTTCCCGCATTCTGCTGAGCCGCTGAGTTCCCGCATGCAGTTCCTGTATACACCCCGCCGGAGCGCTCCGGCATAAGAAGGATCGGACACAGACCCGAAATCCGGTCTTCTGTGAATGTATCGGAACCCCTGTGTGTTCCTGTCCGTATCAGGAATTTGTCCATATTTATCTCTTTGGATACGGTATACTGTTGTTTTAAGAAAGCAGGACGATTATGACGAAAAGAATTATCCATATCATACCGACGATTCCCCGCTTCGGTGTATTATCCATCGAAGAGAAAAACGGGATCGTAGATATCACGGAATCTGACGGAAGAGTTTCTTCCTTTCCGACCAATCAGATTTTTTCTGTGGAAGTACACAAGGAAAAAAACGATGTTTTCGGCGCCCTTGGTTCGGTCTGTTTTATTCTTGCGGTCACAATCATTGTTTTCGCGCTGTATACCCTGTTTTCACAGCACAACAGAATCTGGTCGCTTATCTTCATCGTCTTTGCATTCAACCTGGTTTATGTGGGCCTGGATTTTACCGAGATCTCAAGGCTTCATGTTCTGACGATCAACGGAACGGACAGTTTCAACTTCATTACCCGTGATGCCGAAAAGGCAGAACAGGCAAAAGATGTCCTGCTGGAGATGAGCAGGAACACACGTCACAACTATAAATGGCTGATCTGACCTGATCTTCCGTTCAGTTCAGCAGCTCCATACATGATAAAAATCAGGGTTCTGATTTTTATTTTGACGTTTTTTACAGAAGCCGAGCGTTTTTCCATCCGCCGGGCGTTCCCGAATCCGGGAATCCGTTCCGGTGGCTCAACCCTTCTGTTCCGGGATCTCGGTAGCCATGTATACCGTTTTGCTCAGAGTGTCATGGGGCATCGGCACCGCCCCTCTGCGGAATACTTCATTGATGAAATACACAACAAAGTACAATCTGGAAAGAACCATCAGAATCAGAATCATGTAATCATTGATGAAGGCAAACTGACTCTCGCTGAGCCAGGAGGCAATGATCAAAGGAAGATCGGTGAACATCCAGAGAATCACATACCGTTTGATCAGCCGTCCTTTGGAAGCAGGACTGCCGTCCTGCGATACCAGCACCATCCGGCAGATCGCATGCCCGAGCGTAATCCCGTTGGTAAGAAGCACCTGGAGAAGTTCAACCACACAGAAGACTGACCAGAAATATTTCCATCCGTACTCCATAAACTGCGGACTGTCGGTCATAAACAGCATCTCCAACCCCTGCTCAACAAGAAACAGCACCAGACAGAAGAGATAATCGAAGAGAGCCGCCCATACACGCCTCTTGCCGGTAACCTTTTTTCCGGCTTCCCGGCAGCGGACATCGATCTCTTCGCGTTTGGGAAGGATTTTCATGAATACATAGGCGATCCAGTATCCGCATGCCCCGCCCAGGGTATTGCAGATCAGATCTTCCACATCCGCAAGGCGATACGGTCCCGGGTAAATTCCATAAAGTGCAGAAAGCTGCGTCAGTTCATAGAACAGGCTCAGCAGAAAGGAATACCTGATGGTGCGGCGCAGGCTCTGCTTGAAGTAATACCGCAGATAAATTCCGAACGGCACAGTCATAAGGATATTGAACAGCTGCTGCCAGAGGGAGAAGCTCTGCAGGTATCTGCCGATCGTGGTCAGGTTGATTTCCTTGTTTCGCCAGTAGAGATAAACCTGGCGAAAGGGAATCAGGTTGAGATGGTCCTGCCATCGGTTTCCGATCGTGGATTCCCTTGAGGGCAGAGGCAGAATCACCATGAAATATGCGATGAGCATATACAGAATGAAACTGTAGATAATCAGAGTTCTGAACTTGGAAACCGATCCGTACTTATGATACTGATACAGGGCATAAGGCATCGTGAACAGAAACGCCAGAAACGGAAATACCAGAAGTCCCGTTTTGATTATCTCAATGTATTTCATATCTTATCTCCCGAAAAATACCTGTCCAATAAAAAAAAACCAGTTTATTACCGCATCGCGGTGCGAACAAATCATACCATTTCCCTGCATCAGAGAGGCGGTTTTCATCATAGGACAGGCCCGCCTCAAAGTGCTTTTGGGTCAAAGAGATCGGACGATCGCTTTATAATGAGGTTACACATGAGAAAATTATTCACGATTGATGATTTTATGGCAGCGTACATCTCCGCACTGGGCTATGGCTTTGGCGAAACCATTGCAAAGCTTTCCGGCTGGCCGGAGAGTATGTGCGTTCTGGCGTCTTTTGCACTCGGAATCACGATGGAGGAGATCATCTCCAAAATCGTCTTCAGCAAAGCGGTTCAGAAGAGCACGGCGAACCGGATGATTACCTATGCTGCGATCCTGCTCTTCTTTCTGACGGCCCAGTATATTTCCATCCGGTGGATGGGCGTTTCCATGATGGAATACCTGCAGGAGGAATTTGCGTACGTCGTCATTCTTCCCATCCTGGGCCTGATCCTGAACCTGATCATCCGCTTCTTCCGGGTGCAGATGATCCGAAAGCGCTGCGGAGACGGCAGCGAGGGATATGTCTTTGACGTGAATGACAAGGATCTCGAGGAAGTGAACCGGCAGAACCGGGCCGTTCAGGGCAATTACGATACCGACTGCGCGGTCAGGACGCGAACCGGCGTCTACGTCGGAGAGAAGTACAAAAAGGCCCTCCTCTTTATGGGAATCCCCTATGCCAGGCCGCCGGTGGGAGAACTGCGATGGAAGGCTCCTGAGGCGCTGCCTTCGTCCGAGGCGGTGTTTGAGGCGGTTAATTTCGGCGCTTCCGCCATACAGGTGGAGCACAGGGGTTCAATCGTCAGGCATCACCGGCAGAGCGAAGACTGCCTGACCCTGAATATCGCCGTCGGGACCGAAAAAGAGGAGGAGAAAAAACCGGTGCTCGTACTGTTCCACCACGGCGATTTCACCTCCGGCGGTGCGGTCGATCCCCTGCTTTACGGAGGCGATTATGTCAACGAGCATCAGGATGTGGTGCTTGTCAGCTTCAATTACCGCCTCGGCATCTTCGGATTTATCGACTTCTCGGAGGTTCCCGGCGGGGAGTCCTGCCCGGACGCCCTGAATCTCGGGCTTCTGGATCAGATTGCGGCGCTGGAGTGGATCAAAGAAAACATCGCTGCCTTCGGAGGCGATCCCGAGCGGATCACGGTGATGGGCTTCGAATCCGGCGCGGCCTGCATCTGCCTGCTGGCTGCCTGCAAGCGGGCGAAGGGTCTGTTCCAGAGGGCTTTTGTTTTCAATGGCAGCCCGGACTCGGCTTATGAGACGCCGGAAAGCTCCAGAGCTCTGGCGAGGGCGCTGTTGAAAGAGACAAACACTTCGACGATGACGGAGCTTATGCGGCTGGATACGGATACGCTGAAGGACAAAGCACAAAAGCTTTGGATGAACATGTGCGCGCCGACCTGCGACGGAACACTGATCCCGGCCGATGTGTACGGTGCTTACCGGAATGGTGCCGCTTCAGGCATTGAGTTTATTGTCGGCATCTCCAGCGGGGAACTGCAGGAGTTTCGATCCGCCTTCGGCCGCGAGAATTACGAGAGCGCGCTCAACAAAGCTGTGGACAACCTGCAAAACCACATGGATGATTCCGTCAGGGAGGCGGTACAGACGTATCTTTTGGCTGAGACGGAATCGTCGTCCAGCCTCATGGCAAGATCGAAGCTGTTAAAGCAATGGATTTCGCTGGGCATCTGCCGCATCGCGGCGAAGCTGTCGCAGGGCGGCAATAAAGTGTATCTGATGTACTGGGACGAAAAAGCTCTGATCGAGAATCTGGGTTCAGGTACCGCCGATGTGCTGGCGACACTGCTCGGAAACGGCGAAGCGCTGCAGATGTACGGCAGCGTGATGAACGAGGATCTCTCCGCAACGCTCCAGACACTGCTGGAGAAATTCGTCAGCGGGGAACCCCTGCAGTTGTATCGCCACGAGATTTCGGGAATTGACAGTTTCGACTGGAAGCCGTTCCCCCAGGCGCTCATCGCTGCGGACGGTGAACTCACATATGCTTCGATTGAAGACAGGATTACTGAGGTCAAAGGCTTATCGGAATATATGGTGAAATGACAGGAAATCGCATTCGCATTGATAATCGATTCTCTTTCGTAAATGGTGCAATGTCTGCGCAAATGAGTTCGCTGCGATGATGGATCAGATGCGCTGTGCCCGGTATTTCATTGATTTGATTACAAATTACAGACCATCACTTCAGGCTGAGAAAAAAGTCAGGGATTCTTTCAGTAATTCAGTCTGATCAATGAAGCTGACGTTCTCTTCGGAAGCCGCCCTTCTGAAGTATTTGAGTTGGGCGCTTCCACAGAAGCATAAGGTGCCGGATTTTCGGTATGATCAGAGCACAGGCATCCCTGGCCATGAATTAACGGCAGCCGGTTCGTAAAACAGACAGGTAGGATGCGAGATTATGGAAGGAAAGAAAGATTTGATCGAAGAACAGGAAGAACAGGTTACTGGCGCCGGTCCTGCCAAGCCGAGCATGCACTGCAGTAAATGCGGTTCAGAAGAAATTCGGGCAAAATTAAGAACAACACCGGACGGAAAGGTGATTATCGGGTATCACTGCCGGGCCTGCGGCTCTGACTGCTCCCACCGGCAAGCCAGTGGAGTTCTGACTGAATATGGATTGTCCTTCAAGCGTACATCTGAACCCTCATCTTTACAGACTCAGACTCAGACTTTGGCTTGAGGCTTTCCCACAGAGCAGCGTTCTTTACAGC
>JAFWCM010000100.1 GCA_017536885.1 Solobacterium sp. | reverse complement strand
GTCTTCAGGAACAGATGAATGAACTGAAAGAGGGAATCGCTGCCGCCCGCGGAAAGATGCAGGCCGATGCGGAAAAGCAGTATGAGGAGTTCAGAAAGTCCCTCGAAGAAGCAGCCGAGAGAGCAGAAGCCGAAAACAAAAAGGCCGTTGCCCGGATGGAGAAGGAACTCGAAGAACTCAGCAAGGATCCCGAAATCGCAGCCAAAATGGAAGCTGCGGTCAATGACGAGAACAACGCCGAGATCATGGGAGATCTCGAAGCCGCAAAAGAAAATATGCGCCTTGCCCAGGAGTACAATGAAGGCAAGTGGAACACCGCACTGCTGAAAGCGCAGATGAACGTCAACGCGATCAAGGCAAGAAGAGCCGAGCAGTTCGAGGCGATGGACAAAGCTGACCGTTCGGAATACATCAGCTATCTTCTGGACTATGCGGATGACTGCGAAGTCATGGCGGAATCGTTCCTTCTGGAAGCGGAACTTGCCGTCAAGGAAGCGCTCCGGGAGATCGAAGACTACGAGAAGGAATACGGCGAGAAGTTCGATTCTGTACGCTGATTAAAAAAAGCGAAGAACAGGGACACGCATCGTGTCTCTTTCTTTTGGGATCCGGTTGTAAGTCTGAGTCAGGAAAGGGGGACAGAACCTGCCGGGATTGTTCTTCGGTTTCTTGGAAGCGGAAAGTCGTGCTATTGTTAATTCATACAGAGGACAACGAACATGCAGAAAGAAATGAGAAATGCCGGTCTGCTTCTCGACCAGGAAGGCCATCTGAAGGAAACCGGCTGGGCGAGGTCTCTTCTGAAGACCTACCGCAGAAGTGATATCAAGGCAGAGCCGTGGCGCATCAAGGAATGGGATTACTATCTTGTGGCTAACAATCATTACGGAGTGGCACTGACGATGGCGGACAATTCCTATATGGGAATGATCTCCGCTTCCGTGCTCTGGTTCGATGAGGGGAAAGAAACCACCTCATCGATCATTACCCCGCTGCCGATGGGAAGTTTCCGCATGCCGGAATCAAGCCAGAACGGCAAGTGTGATTACTATGGCAAAGAGGTGGAACTGCATTTCATCAAGGAGAAGGGGATGCGGCATCTGATCTGCCATTTCCTGAACTTCAAGGAGGACATGCCATTGGATGTGGACATCGTTCTGACCGATGAACCGGAGGAATCGATGGTCATCGCCACCCCGTTCAAAAAAGATCCCGAAGCCTTCTACTACAATCAGAAGATCAACTGCATGCGGGCAGACGGCATGGTTCAGCTCGGGCGGGATGTACTGAACTTCTCGAAAGAGAACAGCTTCGGCACCCTGGACTGGGGCAGAGGAGTATGGACCTATGCCAATACCTGGTACTGGTCCAGTGCCTCCGGCATTGCGGACGGGCATACGTTCGGATGGAATTTCGGATACGGATTCGGAGATACCAGCAATGCGACCGAAAACATGCTGTTCTTCGACGGCAGGGCTCACAAGCTGAATGAGGTGAAGTTCCACATGCCCCGTCTGGGCGGCAAAGACAAGCTGCTGAAACCCTGGCGCATCACTTCGGATGACGGGCGCGTACGCCTGCTGTTTATGCCGGTGCTTGACCGCGCCAGCGACACCAACGCCCTGATCGTGCGTTCCGACCAGCATCAGGTGTTCGGAAAGTTTACCGGCATCTGCAGACTCGATGACGGAACGAAAGTCATCATCCACAATTTTCTGGGCTTCGCGGAAAAAGTGAAAAACCGCTGGTGAGAATTGCAGTTTGCATGTACATGGGATAAAATAAGTCTGCTGTGTTGAAAAAGAGGTAGTAGTTTCCATGCGTTCCCTGAAGAGAGCCGGTGTCTGGTGAAAACCGGCGGGAACCGGAAATGAACTGGGCTTTTGAGCAGCCGCAGAAACTGGCGGATCAGTTATGGAAAGAGCGCACGGGATTCCGTGAACTAAGGTGGTACCGCGTGATGAGCGTCCTTAGACCGGGCGCTTTTATAGTTCAAGGAGAACAGCTATGTACGATCACAAGGGTATTGAAAAGAAATGGCAGAAGTTCTGGGAGGAAAACGGCACTTTCTGCACCGACACGAAAGACGAGTCTAAGCCGAAGTACTACGTTCTGGACATGTTCCCGTATCCGAGCGGACAGGGTCTGCACGTCGGTCATCCGGAGGGTTACACCGCCAGCGACATCGTCGCAAGGATGAAGCGCATGCAGGGATACAACGTCCTTCACCCGATGGGATTCGATGCGTTCGGACTTCCGGCGGAACAGTATGCGTTGAAGACGGGCAACCATCCCAGCGTGTTCACCTATGCGAATATCGACCATTTCCGCGAACAGATCAAATCGTTCGGATTTTCCTATGACTGGAACCGGGAAGTCAGAACCTGTGATCCCGATTACTACAAGTGGACGCAGTGGATCTTCCTGCAGCTGTACAACCGCGGCCTTGCCTACATCGCCGAGATGCCGGTCAACTGGTGTCCGGAACTGGGCGCGGTGCTTGCCAATGAGGAAGTCGTCGACGGCAAATCGGAAATCGGCGGATTCCCGGTCGTGCGCAAGAACATGCGCCAGTGGGTGCTGAAGATCACCGAGTATGCCGAGCGCCTGCTCGAGGACCTCGAACTTGTCGACTGGCCGGACTCCACCAAGGAGATGCAGAGAAACTGGATCGGCAAATCGATCGGTGCGGATGTCGTCTTTAAGATCGACGGCACCGATAAGGAGTTCACCGTCTTCACGACCCGCTGCGACACGCTGTTCGGCGCGACCTACTGCGTCATGTCTCCCGAACATC
Organism: Solobacterium sp.; assembly: GCA_017536885.1. Classification (GTDB taxonomy): domain Bacteria; phylum Bacillota_I; class Bacilli_A; order Erysipelotrichales; family Erysipelotrichaceae; genus Bulleidia. The sequence goes on along the minus strand of JAFWCM010000100.1, from coordinate 26,984 downwards.
CCTTTGTAAATGAGATCACCAGTCCCGAATGCAGGGAAGCGGTGGAAGCCTATCAGAAGGAATGCGCCACGAAGTCGGATCTCGAGCGGACCGATCTCAACAAGAACAAGACCGGTGTCTTCACCGGTGCCTATGCGGTCAACCCGGTTAACGGCAAGAAGATTCCGATCTGGATTTCCGACTATGTGCTTGCCACCTACGGAACCGGTGCGATCATGGCGGTTCCCGCTCATGATGAAAGAGACTATGAATTCGCAAAGAAATTCGGTCTTGAAATCATTCCCGTCCTGGAAGGCGGAGATATCGAAACCGCCGCGTTTACGGGCGACGGCATCCATATCAACAGCGACTGGCTCAACGGCCTCAACAAGCAGGATGCGATTGATACGATGATCCGCTGGCTGGAGGAAAATAAGGTCGGTTCCAAAAAGGTGCAGTACAAGCTGCGCGACTGGCTCTTCAGCAGACAGCGCTACTGGGGCGAACCGATTCCCATCATCCACATGGAAGACGGAACGATGCGCACCGTGGACAGCAGTGATCTGCCGCTTGAGCTGCCGGTGACCGACAACTATAAGCCGAGTCCCGACGGCGAATCTCCGCTTGCCAACTGCAATGACTGGCTGAATGTGGAGATTGACGGCATGAAGGGCAAACGGGAAACCAACACGATGCCGCAGTGGGCGGGATCCTGCTGGTACTATATCCGTTATCTCGATCCGCATAACGATCATGAGATCGCCGATCACGAAGTCATGAAGCACTGGCTGCCGGTGGATCTCTACATCGGCGGTGCCGAACATGCTGTACTGCATCTTCTGTATGCGAGATTCTGGCATAAGGTGCTCTATGACTGCGGTGTTGTCGAATGTCCCGAGCCGTTTAAAAAGCTCTTCCACCAGGGCATGATCCTTGGCGAAAACGGGGTCAAGATGTCCAAGAGTCTGGGCAATGTCGTCAACCCGGATGAACTGATCGCGAGCCACGGCGCCGATGCGCTGCGGGTGTACGAGATGTTCATGGGACCTCTGGAGGCATCTCTTCCCTGGTCCACCAAGGGCATGGACGGCGCCAGAAAGTGGCTCGAAAGAGTGTACCGCCTGGCCGAGAGCGATATGGTCGTCGATACCCCGACACCGGATCTCGACTATTCCTATCACTTCATGATCCGCAAGGTGACCACGGATATCGAGACGCTGAACTTCAACACGGCGATCTCGCAGATGATGATCTTCATCAACGATGTCTACAAGGCAGGTCATGTAAACCGTGACATGATGATCGGCTTTGTGAAGTGCCTGTCGTGCTTTGCGCCTCATCTTGGCGAAGAGCTCTATGAAAAGCTCGCAAAGACCGGCAAAAGCATCACCTATGCGGAATGGCCGAAGTACGATGAAGCCAAGCTCATCCAGGACAAGGTGACCATCGTCATTCAGGTCAACGGCAAGGTGCGCGGCCGCTTTGAGGCGGTGCAGGATGCCCCGAAGGAAGAAGTCGAGAAAGAGGCTCTTGCGGCGGAGGCAATCCGTCCGTTTATCGAAGGAAAGACGATCCGCAAGGTCATCGTCGTTCCCAACAAGATCGTCAACATCGTCGCAAATTAAGCAGAACCAGAAGCGTTGTTTCCCCATTGCGGGAAACGGCGCTCTGTTTTTGTTGCGTGTATTGGATAAAGGGGAAAGACTGTGTGACTTCCTTATTCAGTCAGAGGGGAAAAATGGTATAATTTCACACAGGTTATGAATGAATTCAAAGTGACGATCGAGCAGTTTCAGGGCCCTCTGGACCTGATGCTGCATCTGATCAAAGAAAAACAGCTCGATCTGTTCGATCTCGATGTCAATGTTCTGACGGATCAGTATATTGCATACCTGAATGCGATGAGTGAAATGCATCTCGAGGTGGCAAGCGAATATCTGGTGGAACTGGCAGAGCTCATCGAATACAAATCGCGGAAACTGCTTCCGCGGGACAACAGCGAACTGGAAGATGAATATGAGGAAGATCCCAAGGATCGTCTTGTCCGCAGGCTGCTCGAATACCAGCAGTTCAAGGAAATCTCCGGGACATTGAATGCCATGTATCAGGAACGTCAGGAGATGATCGGAAAACCGGTCAGCGGCGAGATTGACGAGTGGATCAAAAACGAACCCGAAGATGCCCATTATGAGGGAAATCCCAACGATCTTCTGCGGGCGATGCGCAAATGTCTGATGCGCATGCAGCTGCAGAAGCCGATCGAAACAAGGTTTACCCGGCGTGAGATCTCGATGGAAGACCGGGAACTGGTCGTCCGCGCCAAGCTGGACCATCTGCCCGAAACCTTTCCGTTTGAAAGTCTTCTGGATGACTGTGAGGATGTGCCGATGTTCATTGCGACATTCCTTGCGGTGCTCGATCTCGCGCGGCTTCATACCCTGGTATTTACCGTCGATGAAAACGATGTGATCTGGTTCTCACGGGGAACCGGAATGACAAACATCAGCTGATCTGAGGTTTAAATGGACGAAAACAATATACTGAACAATCCCGAACCGTTCGCTGCCCCGGTGGAAATCGAGGAGAAGGTGATCGAACCCAAATCCGAGAAACCCGCCGCCGAGGAAGTCAAAGCGAGCGAAGAAGGGAAGGAAACAAGAACGATATCAGCGCTGGAAGAAGCGGTCCCGGAGATCTTTGCCGAAAGCGATACAGACGCCGAAGCGGACGTCAGAGTGACGTTTATCGAAGCGGATGCGGCCGAAGAACCCGACGCTGCCAATGAAGAAGAGCGCACCGACGCTGAAGCGGAGGTGAGTCTTTTTGCCGTGAGTTCACCGAGTGAAGAAAACGCAGAGGAAGAACCCGCAGCGCAAGAGGAAGAAACAACAGAAGAGAACGTGGAAGAGACTGAAGAATCCTTGAAGGAAGAAGAGGCGAAGGCGGTGGAGTTCATCGAAGCCGACGCGGAGAATGAAACTTCGATAGAAGAGGCGGGGGAACCGCTGATCAGCGAAGGGGATGCCGCTTCCGAAGAACCGGCAAAGGAAGGCGAGGCGGCTGAAGCCGGACCGGTCTATGTCGAACAGCTGTCATTGCTCGAAGATCAGCTTCCGCATCTTGAAGCGGCGAATGCCCCGAAAGAAAGAACCGCAAAGGCAGTGCTGGAAGGACTTCTGTTTCTGGTCGGGGATGAGGGAATCACGGCCGAGCAGGCCGCGGCCACCCTCGACATCACTCCCGAGCTTGCGGCGGAATACTTCGATGATCTGATGAAGGTCTACCTTAATGAGGACCGCGGGATAGAGATCGCCAACTACGGCGGCATCTACCGCTTTCTCTCCAAGGCAGTGGTTCATGAATATGCCAAGAAGCTCTTCCAGGTATCCAAGCAGGCAACCCTGTCACAGGCCGCGCTCGAGACCCTGGCGATCATCGCCTACAAACAGCCGATCACCCGGGTGGAAATCGAGGAAATCCGCGGTGTGGGTGCGGACATGATGCTGCGAAAGCTGATGGCCCGCGATCTCATCAAGGAGAGCGGAAGAAGCGAAGCGGCCGGACGGCCGATCCTCTATGAGGTAACGGATGAATTCATGAATTCATTCAAGCTGATGAGTCTGAAGGAACTGCCGGAGCTTCCGCAGTTCAATGAATCGGAAGAAAGTGAAGATCTGTTCAATCAATGAAAAAGAAATTTCTGATGATGAGTGCCCTGGTGCTTCTCCTTACTGCCTGCAAGGGAGACAAGCCGGCAAAGGAAGAAGAGGAAGTGGTCTACGAGGACGTCACCTATGCCTGCCGGGCTGTGGATTATTACAACTACAGCGAACCGGTGCCGTACAGTGATGCGATCGAAGACTCCTACTTTGATGATGTGCTCTTCGCCGGTGATTCCCGCATGGGAGCGATGTATCTCTGGGGAACGATTCCCAATGCCCAGGTGGAATACGTCACGTCACTGAATCTCTGGCTGATCGATTCGATGCCATTGGACAATCACTCCGACGGCATGACGATGTATGATGCCCTGGAACAGACGGAGAAGAACAATATCTATCTGCTGTTCGGCATCAATGAGATCCGCAGCAACGAGGACTATTTCGAAAGCTGGGCTTTCGAGCAGTATCAGAGTCTTCTGACGATGCTCAGGGAGAAGAATCCCAATGTCAACATCTACATTCTTTCGACCTATCATCCCCGCAGTATCTCCGGCCTTCCCGAACCCTCGCTCACGGAACATCTCCAATGGGTCAACAGCCGGCTGGCGCGTCTTGCGGATATGAATTACGTGTATTATCTTGATCTGGACAACGGAATGACCGATGAGGAAGGACTCATCAAAGAGGAATATGTCGGCGACGGACTGCACTTCGGTCCGACCGGCACCCACGCACTTGAGGATTATATCAGAACGCATGTCGTTAGGAGGAATACGTATGTTAAGGAAATTTGTGAGTAGTTTGCTGGTTTTGTTTCTGCTGGTTGGCTGCGGCAGCAGCACCAGTGCCGGCGCGTCCCCGCAGAAGGATGCAGAAGCGATTGTCAAAGAGCTGAATCTCTCCGACAAGATGGATCAGATTCAGGACCGCGTCGTCAAGGGACTGTTCTTCTTTGATGAAGGCGTGATCGAAGAGAGTGCCGTTTATATCGCCAATGACAAGTCTGCCGATGTGGTCGGTGTGTTCAAGGCCACGGATACCGCCGCTGCGAAGGAAAAGATCGAACAGTATCTCGCCAGCGCCAAGGAACAGATGCAGAACTATTATCCGGATGAGGTATTCAAGATCGACAATGCGATCGTGGAAGATAAGGACGGCAAGATCATCCTGATCGTGACCAACGATATTGAAGCGGCCAGAAAAAAAGCCCAGGAATTACTGGGCTAGGATTTCTTCAGAAGCCGGAAGTGATTTCTTCTGGTGGTGAGATATCCCTCCTTCACCAGACGTGAGAGTTCGGCGCTCATGGCCGAGCGTTCGACCGAGAGGTACTCCGCGAGTTCTCTGCGGTCATAGGGGATATCGAATTCATTACGGTTCTGACGATGAGCTTCTTTCGAAAGATAGGAAAGAAGCTTTTCTTTTGTGCTGCTGCGGTCAAGGTCAAGGATCCGCGCATAGAGCTCGCGGTTCTGCACCGCCAGTTCCTGCATGAAACTTCGCAGAAGTTCGGTATTGCCTTCGCGGCCGGCATCCAGCGTAAGGATCTCGCGGACATCGAACCAGAGAATCACGCAGGGCTTTGCGGCCCTCACGGTATAGAGGGCGTTGGCATGGGCCGCCGCATCACTTGCGAGAAGAATTCTTCCCGCTTTGAGACGGTCGAGTTCACTGCTTCTTTCCCAGAAGTCCTCCTCGAAAAGAACCGCCTCTCCCTCAAGCAGCACCCCGGCCCGGCGTACCTTTCTTCCGGCCGGGTGAATGACCTGATCTTTTGCGTAATGCTTGAGCTGGCTGTCGAGCTTTTCAAGCAGGGAAGGGAGATCTTCCCGGGGTATTTTGCGGAACAGAACCGACTTGTGTATCGCTGATAAATAAGGCATGGACCCTCCTTACACGTGTTGGAAAAACAACAACCGGTTTTTCCCTCGAACATGGTATCACTGTCGGCTTTCTTTCTCAAGGAAAGGATTCCGCTGTTTTTCGAGCAGAGAAATAAACTGATGGTTTGATCAGATTATGTGTTGGAATCCGCGGAAGATGGTAGAATGAACGGGTTGAAAAAGGAGAACTGCATGATTGACCGTTATTCCCGCGAAGAAATGCGTGACCTCTGGAGTGAAGAGGCGAAGTTTCAGGCCTGGCTCGAAGTGGAAATCCTGATCGATGAAGCCTGGGCAAAGCTCGGTGAAATACCGATGGAAGATGTGGAGAAGATCCGCAGAAACGCATCCTTTACCTTAGACCGCATCCTCGAGATCGAAGAGACAACGCATCACGATGTTGTTGCGTTTACCCGGTGCGTCAGCGAGTCCCTCGGGGAGGAAAAGAAATGGATTCATTACGGCGTCACCAGCACCGATGTCGTCGATACCGCCTATGGCCTGCGCTATAAGAAGGCCAACGACATTCTGCGTCAGGATATTCAAAACTTCATGGAGATACTGAAGGAGAAGGCACTGCAGTACAAGGATACCGTCATGATGGGAAGGACGCACGGCGTCCATGCCGAGATCACCACCTTCGGAATGAAGTTTGCCCTCTGGTATGAAGAGATGAAGCGAAATCTCGAGCGGTTTGAGCTTGCGGCTGCGGATGTGGAATGCGGAAAGATCTCCGGTGCCGTCGGCACCTTCGCCAACATCCCTCCGTTTGTTCAGGATTATGTCTGTGAGAAGCTCGGCATCCACAGTGCCGCGATCTCAACCCAGATCCTTCAGCGCGACCGCCACGCCCATTACTTCTCCGCCCTGGCATTAATCGCTTCGACGATTGAACAGATGGCCGTGGAAATCCGCCACCTGCAGAGAACCGAAGTAAGGGAAGCGGAAGAGAAGTTCCGCAAGGGGCAGAAGGGAAGCAGTGCGATGCCGCACAAGCGCAACCCGATCGGCAGTGAGAACATGTGCGGCTGCGCCCGTGTCATGCGCGGATATATGATCACCGCCTTTGAGGATATTCCCTTATGGCATGAGCGGGATATCTCCCATTCGAGCGCCGAGCGCATCATCGCGCCCGATGCCACGGCACTGCTGGACTACATGCTGAACCGCTTCGGAAACATCCTGAAGAATCTGACGGTGTTCCCGGAGAACATGAAGGCGAATATCTGGAAGACCAACGGCGTGATCTTCTCGCAGAGATTCATGCTTAAACTGGTCGAGAAGGGATTCTCCCGCGAGCAGGCCTACGATACGGTACAGCCGCAGGCAATCAAAGCCTGGGAGAACAATCTGAACTTCCGCACTCTGATGGAATCCCTGCCGGAAGTCACCGCGGTTCTTTCCCCGGAAGAGATCGAAGACTGCTTCGATCCCATGTACCATACCCGCAATGTGGATGAGATCTTCCGCCGTGTCGGCCTTCTGCCCGGGGAAAAGGAACAGTGATTAAAAAGAATACAGAGAGAAACAGGATCGTCCTGTTTTTCTTCTGTCACGGCTGAATCTCATTCCTGAAATTGTTACAATGGAGTCAGAGGATTTACAGCAGGAAAAACCATTCAGAAAGAGGGTATTTATGACCATACAGAAACTGACGATTCTGCATTCCAATGACATGCACGGAGATTTTCTGGAGGAAGAGAAAGACGGTGTTAAAACCGGCGGACTGGCACGGGTGTGCCAGTATGTCAAAGATGTCCGGGAAAAAGAAGAGCATGTGCTCTATTTCAATGCCGGCGATATGTTCCGGGGATCGATTATCGACAGCGAGTATCTCGGACTTTCCACGATTGAACTGATGAATGTGCTTCAGCCCGATGCGACCTGCATCGGAAATCACGAGGTGGATTACGGCATTGCCCATCTTCTGTTTCTGGAAAAATGCGCACGGTTTCCGATTGTCTGTGCGAATCTCTTCGTAACGCTCAACAACACCCGGCTGTTCCGCCCGTACCGCAATGCCAGGACCGGTCCCTTCAAGGTCCTTGTCATCGGCATCCTCACCGAGGATGTGATCGCAAGCACCCGGAGCGAAAAGGTGATCGGCACTTTCATCGATGTCGATGAAGCAGCCCGGGAAGTGGGGATCATCTGCGACAACTACCGCACCACCGACACGGATATCACGGTTCTTCTGACCCATATCGGAATCGAGGAAGACCGCAGGCTCGCCGAGCGTCTCAATCCCGGCTGCGGGGTGGACTTCATCATCGGCGGCCACAGCCACACCTATATGGAACAGCCGGAGATCATCAACGGGATTCCGATCGTGCAGGCCTATACCGGCACCGATCAGATCGGACGGTTTGATATCCGGTACGATGATGAGGAAAAGCAGATCGTCTCCTGGGACTGGAAGACGATTCCGGTCAACGAGCATCTCTGCGGCGAGGATCCCATCATGAAGGAACTGATCGGCCGCTATCAGAATGAGACGGATCTGAAATACCGCCGGGTCGTGACAAGGTTTGCGCGCAAGCTCACGCATCCCACCCGGATTCAGGAGACGGAGCTCGGCAACCTGTATGCGGATATGCTGCAGGATGACAGCAGCTTTGATCTGATGATCATCGGGAGCGGATCGATCCGCAAGGAAGAACTCGGACCGATCGTCGAATACCGGGACATGCTGGAAAACACCCCGTTTGATGATGCGCTGTGGATGCTGGAAGCGACCGGCGAACAGCTGAAGCGCATGGTGCTCTACATCCTGAGGGATGATGCCTGGCTCGGGCATACCGAGTTCTACCAGTATTCCAGAGGCATGCATATCCGTTATAACCGCACCACCCATGAACTGAAGGAATTCACGTTCCATGACAAGCCGATCGAGCCGGAAGACCGCATCACCTTTGCCGTACAGAATTATCACTACGTCAATTTCGATGACTTCTTCGGCGTGCCGCTTGAGGAGATTAAGAAAAACCGGAAAGCGCGGATGGTCGCTGTTTCGGTAAACAACATCTTTGAGGAATATCTCAGCATCCATCAGGGCCTTGACGCCAGGGTGGAAGGAAGAATCGTGATCGAAGACTGAACCGGCAGGAGCGAAAAAGACAGAACAGAGAGAAGGGTGAAGACTCCTTCTTTGCTTTGAAGATGACTGAAAAAAAGGCACCGGGAATCCGATGCCTGAATCAGAAAACTGCTTTGCCCAAAGCGTCAGCCTTTGACGCTGTCGGTTTCGTGATTGCACATCATGCAGCGATAGCGGACGGTGGCTCCGTTGTCCTGAATGACTTTGAATGCTGCTCCGCTGGCCCCGCAGACGGGACAGGAAGTGATCGGCGTCTCTTTCTGCGGTGCTTCGGACGTGCTGACCTGATGACAGAGTTCACACTGGTAGGTGGTTGTGCCGCCGGACTGCGCGATGATCTTCATCCTCTGTCCCATGGCGCCGCAGACGGGGCATACCGGCTGACCATCCGCGAAGGTTACCGAATTCCCGCCGGTGACTTTCTGCAGTTTTTCGTTGTCGATATTCATCAAAGTTCCTCCCTGAATGTATGTCTGTTTCTTCGTTCTCATCATACTTCATATACGGATCAGTGACCGCAATTCGGATCATTTGCCATAGGATTCTCCGGCTGCGGCTTTGTCCTTTCACTCCTGCACGAAAATAAAAATGGCTCTCTGCCCCAAACGGTTCCGCAGAAACAGCAGTGCTTCCGGACGAGGAAGAGCCATAGTTCAAACTGATTTCAGATGCTCAGATCAGGCGGGTCTCCGGGCAGATGACGTTTTCGGCTTCCTCTTCTTCCCGAAGGTGCGGTCCGGGGCACATGCCCATGTCATCCCGAAGATGCGGTCCCTTGCAGGCGCCGGCTTCATCCCGAAGATGCGGTCCCTTGCAGGACTCAGCGTCATCCCGGTAATGAGGTCCGACACAGCCTTCCGCTGTACCGCCGGAAACATCATCCAGATCATTATGGGCAACCGCTTCGAGACTCTCAATCACACCATCGGTGTTCTTCTTCATTTCCTCTATGCTCATTATGATTTTCTCCTTTTCCTTTGACATTACTTTATACGAACCGGAATAGTTCTGACCATAGATCATGGGGACATTTTATCCGGGGAATACGGAGGGAGAACTGCGGATCAGCGGGAGGATAGGACGTTGTATACCGCCTGAAGAATGTCGGGATCGAAACGCCGGCTTTTCTCGCTCATCGTCCGGGCAGCGCTGAGATGAATCCAGCCGCTGCCGGCTGCTTCAACGACCCCGCACACTGTGGCCGCGTTGATTCCCGCTCCCGGAAGAAATTCGATCCGATCCCGGAACTGTTCTCTCAGGGCTCTGATCAAAGAGGCACCCTGCAGGGCGGTATCTTTCTGGCCGCTGGTCAGGATCCGGTGAATGCCAAGTTCCGCAAGCAGTTCAGCGCCATGGATGGGATCTCTGATCTCATCGAAGGCACGGTGAAACACCGCGGTTTTACTGCGCTGATTTGCGAGATCCGCAAGGACTCTGGTCCGATATGGGTTAATCGTATGATCTTCGTTCAGAAAACCGAACACGATGCCGTCTGCGCCCTGATCGAGAAGCTCCTCTGCTTCCGTGCACATGACGGAGAAGAGCTCTTCGCTGTAACAGAAATCTCCCGCCCGCGGCCGCACCATGCATACCACGGGAAGATCCGTCATCTGTTTCACCCGCTTCAGGCAGGCCAGGGTCGGGGTAAGCCCGCCAAGCTCAAGGGCACAGTTGAGTTCGATGCGGTCAATCGGAAACCGCAGAGCCTGTTTTACATCTTCTGCGCTTCCCGCGCAGAGTTCCGTATGAATTGTTCCAAACATAAACGCCTCATTTCTCTCTTTCAGAATACTGCGGTTTTTCCGGTGCGAACACAAAACCGCCGAAGAGAGAATAAGGTATCATAGTAGAGGCATTGCATTTTTTATGAATCTCGATGAACTGAAAGACTATGCGGCCGAAAAATACCGGCTGAAAGAAATCCATAAATGGCCGGAGTTTCCGGAGTTTTCCGTGCTTGTGCGGGAAGGAGATGAGAAGTTTGCGGCCCTCTTGATGAAGGTATGGGATGAGGAAACGGGGGAAGTGAGAGAACTCATGGATCTGCGGTTTCCCCGGGAACTGCTTCCTGCCGTACGTGCGGACGGGATCGGCAATCCCTACCGCATGCGGGGAAGCAACTGGATCGGCATCTGTTTTGATGAAGTCAGAGAAGAAGGGGTTATCTGTCGTCTCTTCGATCAGGCGATGCGGTACTGGATTCATTCCGGAAATACGATCGTCCTGACTTCTTCCGGGCCGCAGGAAGAAGGAGAAAAGAGGGCGTATTATCAGGACACCCTGATTCCCAGCGGCGAAAGTGCCGTACCTTGGCGCAGGGGGATTCCCGATCGGATTCTGAAGATGATGTCTCTGGTTCAGGTGCGGGAAGGGTCCTTCCGTGAAAAATGCCGGAATTTCTATGTCCAGGGAAAATTCATGGAAGACTATGAAGATGACATGCCCTGGGACGGAAGGCTGGAGCGGTATTATCTGACCTACCATGATCTAAAGCCCGAACAGCTGCGGGGATACTTCACCTGGCGGACCAATGTCAGAAAAGGAATTTATGAACCGGCATGCAGAGCGTTTGGCCTGCTGTATCTCTATGAGCTGCTCAGCGGGATCGGAACAGCCGATCCCGAAGACAGCCTTCGGAAAATCAATGTGTTTGAACAGGCTTATCAGGAAGCGTTTTTCCGTGGAATCATGGTCGATGTGAATCTGTCGGAATGGAAACGGGATTTTTCCATCCTGAAAAACATCGATCGTTCCGTCGCCGAAAAGTATGTGGAGTTTCCGATGGTAAAGCTGGATCACGCCGTGCATGTGCTTCAGAACGCGGATCATCTGTCGGATCAGGAGGTTTTTGAAGCACTGAAGACATGGGATCCGAAGGTGATCGAAAAAAGCCAGGCAGTAAAGAAAGACCGGGAAGAAGCGATGCGTCTGTATGCGCTGCTCTGGCGAGCATCGCGTGCGAAACTTTTAGAGCAGGGGAAGGATCTCTTTGCGCTGATGTTCGGAACGCTGAAAGACTTCGGCTGGCGCCCGCTTGCCAATGCGGTATTTTGGCAGGAAACTCCGCAAGAGGATAGGGAGTATGTTCTCGATGAATGCCGGAGCTTTGTTCTTCGGTCCGGGTACTGGAAGGAACGGTGTTATTTTACGAGTTACGATGTTCCGAAGAGGATTCATGGATTCATTCATGAAGCGGAGCGCGTTCTGCGTAATTATCTCGGCATCCGCCGTCCGATGAAACCGGGCAAGGCCGAACACCTTCTGGCTGCGGTATTTGAGACGATTCTGGAAGAAGACCGCAGGGCAAAGATCGAAGCCGCAAAGCCGAAGATCGTGATCAACACCGGAAATCTCGATCTGATCCGCAGGGATGCCCTGAAAACCAGGGACAGCCTGCTTACGGAGGAGGAAAAACAGGAGATGGAGGAGATGACTGTTCCGGCCCCTGTGAAAGAAGAGCCCGCAGCCGAAGGCCCTCTCTCACCGCGTCAGAGGGAGATTCTGAAGATGCTTGTCAACGGGCAGTCGGTCAGGGAAACCCTGCGGGCGGAAAACGAGATGGCGGAACTGTTTGCCGAGTCAGTCAATGAGGCATTGTTTGAAGAAATCGGAGATGTTGCCGTAGAATGCAGTGATGAAGAGCTCTTTCTGATCGAAGACTATCGGGAAGATGTGCTCAGGATTCTTGGAGGTTTGGGATGAGTGAAGGAAACAGAAAAGTACCCAGAAGGATTGCCCAGACGGTGCTGAACTCCCTGAAGGGAGGGGTTGTGCCGCGGATCGGCCTTCCTTTTATCGCCGTGGGAAGAAAGAATGAAATCGAAGCTCTGCTTCATGATGTGGATATTATCGCCGAGGGCGGTGCTTCGTTCCGGTTCATCGTCGGAAAATACGGATCGGGCAAGAGCTTTCTGCTTCAGACGATCCGCAACTATGTCATGGACAGAGGGTTCATCGTCGCCGATGCGGATCTCTCTGTCGACCGCCGGCTTCAGGGCACCCACGGGCAGGGGCTGGCGACCTACCGCGAGCTGATCGGAAATCTCTCCACCAAAACCAAGCCGGAAGGCGGGGCGTTGTCACTGATCCTGGACCGGTGGATCAGCGGCGTGATGAATGATGCGGTAAAGGAAAGCGGTTTATTGCCCAATGATCCCGGGCTCGCAGATCTTGTCGACCGGAAGATTCATGAAGTGACTTCTTCGATCGGCGAGATGGTGCACGGCTATGAGTTTGCCCGTCTTCTTTCGGCATACTACCATGCCTATCTTGAAGGAAATGATGAGATCAAGGCGAAGGTGCTGCGGTGGTTCCGCGGGGAATATACGCTGAAGAAGGAAGCGCGGGAGGATCTCGGCGTGAACATCCTGATCAGTGATGAAGACTGGTATGACTACCTCAAGCTGTTTGCGTCATTTTTCCGTCTTGCCGGGTATGCGGGCATGATGATCATGATCGACGAGCTCGTCAATCTCTACAAGATTCCCAATTCCATCACCCGCCAGTACAACTATGAGAAGATCCTGACGATGTACAACGATACCCTGCAGGGCAAGGCGAAGTATCTCGGCATTCTGATGGGCTCCACGCCCCAGGCACTCGATGACAAACGCCGGGGACTCTTCAGCTATGAAGCTCTGCGCTCGCGGCTCGCCGAGGGAAAGTTTTCGAGTGATGGGGCGAGAGACCTGCTGGCCCCGATCATACGCCTCGAACCTCTGACGGCGGAGGAGATGTTTATCCTCTGCGAGAAGCTGGCGGAAATGCATGCCGGTCTTTATGGCTATGAATCAAAACTGACAGAGGAAGATATCTCCCTGTTTATCCGCATCGAATACGAGCGGATCGGGGCGGATCAGAATATCACCGTCCGGGAGGTGATCCGGGATTTCATCGAACTGCTGGATCTTCTGTATCAGAACCCGTCTCTTTCCGTGGCACAGCTCCTGGATTCCGATTCCTTTTCCTATGCGAAATCGGAAGCCGTAAGCGATGAGAAGACGGAAGAATTTGCGGAGTTTACGATCTGAGGACTGTATGGATAACTTTTACCGCTATGCGTCTTTTATTCAGGACTATATCTACCGCAGCGGCTGGAAAAGCCTTCGGGCCGTGCAGAACGCTGCCGCCGATGCGATCTTCAACACGGAGGATCACGTCCTTTTATCCGCTTCCACGGCATCGGGAAAAACGGAAGCCGCTTTTTTTCCGATTCTGAGCCTTCTGGACGAAAACCCCTCCGAAAGTGTCGGCGTGCTTTATATCGCACCGCTCAAGGCACTGATCAACGATCAGTTTCTGCGCCTGGATGAGCTCTGCGCCGAGGCCGGGATCCCGGTGACCCGCTGGCATGGCGATGCCAGCCAGTCCAAAAAGCGCAAGCTCATGAAGAAACCGCAGGGTATCCTGCAGATCACACCGGAGAGCCTGGAATCGCTCCTGATCAACAAGCACATGGAAATCCCGTCGCTGTTTTATGATCTGCGCTTCATCGTGATCGATGAGATTCATTCCCTGCTGCGCGGAGACCGCGGGCTTCAGACGTTCTGTCTGATCGAGCGGCTGACAAAGCTTGCCGGCTGTCATCCCCGCCGGATCGGCCTTTCCGCCACGATCGGAAATCCCGAGGAAGCCGGCCGCTTTCTTGCGGCGGGAAGCTCCCGCAAAACCGTGATTCCCCGCTTTGAGGGGGGAAAGGAAGTCTGGCGGCTCTCGATGGAACACTTCTACAACACCGATCCTCAGGCGGATGAGGGAAGAACCGTGGAAAAGGAAGAGAGCGCGATCGAGCCTTCCAGCGACAAGGCGCCCGATCTTGCGGATCCCGGCATCGGCTATATCTTTGAACATACCCGCGGAAAGAAGTGCCTGATTTTCACGAACTCCCGCGAAGAGTGCGAGGCGGTCTGCCAGTACCTGCGCCGCTATTGCGAAGTGAATCATGAACCGGAACGCTTTCTGATCCACCACGGCAATCTCTCCGCATCCTATCGGGAAAGCGCGGAAGAGCAGATGAAGGATGATGACTCTCTGGAGAGCGTCTGCGCTACGGCAACGCTGGAACTGGGCATTGATATCGGTAAGCTCGAACGCGCCTTTCAGATTGACGCTCCTTTTACCGTCAGCGGTTTTCTGCAGCGGATGGGGCGGACCGGGAGAAGGGGGAATCCCTCCGAGATGTGGTTTGTCATGCGGGAAAACCATCCCGAACAGCGGGCGATGATTCCCGAGCGGCTGCCCTGGTATCTGATTCAGGGGATCGCCCTGGTGCAGCTGTATATCGAAGAGCGCTTTGTCGAACCGCCCAGGACCAACCGCCTGCCGTTTAGTCTGCTCTATCATCAGACGATGAGCACTCTGGCATCAGGCGGTGAAATGAGCGCGGCGGAGCTGGCTTCGCGGGTACTGCCGCTGGCGGCGTTTTCCCGGATTTCCAAAGAGGACTACCGGACGCTGCTGCGGCATCTTCTCGAAACGGATCAGATCAGCCGTACGGAAAACAACGGCCTGATTCTGGGTCTGGCCGGCGAGCGCGTCGTCAACAACTTCAAATTCTATGCGGTGTTCCAGGAGAACGTCGAATACACGGTCCGGTGCGGCAGTGAACAGCTGGGCACAATTGTCAAACCGCCTCCGGTTGGGGACAAGATCGCGATTGCCGGACGGGTATGGATGGTTGAAGAGATCGATCATCAGCGCAAAGAAGTCTATGTAAACCTTGTCAAGGGCATCATTCCCGCGTATTTCGGCGATGTGGCAGGGGATATTCACACCCGGATTCTCGAGCGCATGCGCCTGGTCTTTACGGAAGAGAGAACCTATCCCTATCTGATGCGGCATGCCTGTGCCAGACTCGATCAGGCAAGGGAGACCTTTGCGGCCGCCGGGATCGGAAGCCATCCGCTGATTTCCCTGGGCGGGCGGATGTATGCGTTTTTTCCCTGGCTTGGCAGTTATGCCTTTCTTGCCATGGAGCGGTTTCTGAAGCTGAAGTGTGCGGATCGTCTCGGTCTCAAAAAGCTCGACAGCTTCCGGCCGTATTATATGGAATTCACGATGGACGCCGATGAAGAGGAGTTCTTCCGGGTGATCAAAGAAGAGGCGGCAAAGGAGATCGATCCGATGTCTCTGGTCTATCCCAATGAGGTGCCGGTGTTTGAAAAATACGACGAATTTGTGCCGGCAGAACTGGTGCGGAAGGGATTTGCGTACGGGATTCTCGATATCGAAGGCATGAGGCAGCGGGTCCTGAGCTTTGGCCAGGGTCCGGAAAAGAAAGAACCGTTTTTATTGCCGGAAGGAGAGGAACAGCTATGATCATACGAAGAGCGGAAAAGAAGGATATTCCCCGGGTAATTGATCTGCTTCATCAGGTGCTCACGGTTCACGCAAAGCTGCGGCCGGATCTCTTTATCGAAGGAACCGCCAAATACAGTTCTGAACAGCTCGAAGCCATGCTGGAAGATGAAACAAGACCCTTCTTTGTATCAGAAGAAGACGGGAAAGTGATCGGCTATGCGATGTGCGAGGTCCTGCCCCCGGCGGAATCGGAAAACATGTATGCACACCGGACGCTGTATCTCGACGATCTCTGCGTCGATGCGGCGTATCGGGGAAAGCATGCGGGCAAAGAGCTTTATAAAGCAGCCGCAGCATATGCAAAGGAAATCGGCTGCTATCACGTCACCCTGAATGTCTGGACCGGCAACCGGGAAGCCGAGCGCTTCTATGAGGCGATGGGCATGACAAGGATGAAGACAACGATGGAACAGATTCTGTAAAACCCGCAAAAAAATGCAGTCGCTGACTGCATTTTCATATGGCGGTGATGATTACTGTTCGGATAAATACGTTTTGAGAATGACGGCGCTGATCGGATCGAGCGCTTCCGGGATTTCGCTGAGGGGGAAGAACCGCTGTTCGCTGGCTTCTTCTTCCTGCACCTTCATCGTGCCTTCATAGTCATGAGAGAGATAGGCAATTGATGCTATGAATGCCTCATCGCCGTTGGGATAACGGATATACATGTCTTTGCCGGAGAACGCTTTCCAGAATTCGAGGGTCCGGCAGCGCAGGCCGGTCTCTTCTTCCGTTTCCCGCAGGGCACATTCCTCAAAGGTTTCGCCGGGTTCCATGGAACCTCCCGGAACACCCCATAAGCCGTTGTCTGCCCGCTTCTGCAGCAGAAGCTCATTGCTTTCATTGAGGATCAGAACGCAGGAGCCGGTGATGAGGATCAGCCGCGGTCCGATCAGTTTCCGAAGATCGAGAATGTATCCCATTTCAGATCAGCGGATTCAGGATGATGTTGCTTTCGCGGTCCGGTCCGGTCGAGACAAGGCAGATGCGCACACCGCAGTAGTCCTGAATGAATTCCACATAGTCGCGGCATTCCCGGGGCAGGTCTTCGTATCTGCGGACATTGGAGATATCCTCTTTCCATCCCTTGAAATTCTTGTATACGGGCACGGCTTTTTCATAATCGCTGATCGAAGCGGGAACCGTGTCATAGACCTTGCCGTTGATTTCGTATCCCACACAGACGGGCAGGGTATCATAGCCGCTGAGAATATCGATCTTGGTGATCGCAAGATCGGTCATGCCGTTGATGATGACAGCCTGACGGACCACGGGAAGATCGAGCCATCCGCACCGGCGCGGGCGGCCGGTAGTGGCGCCGTATTCATTGCCGGTCTTGCGGAGCTGTTCGCCGGTCTCATCGTTCAGCTCGGTGACAAAGGGACCTTCGCCGACTCTTGTGCTGTAGGCCTTGGCGATGCCGATGATGCGGCCGAGTTTCTTCGGGGAAACCCCGGCTCCCTCACACACGCCGGCGGCGGTGGGAGAGGAACTGGTGACATAGGGGTAAGTGCCGTAGTTGATATCCAGCATGTTTGCCTGAGCACCTTCAAACAGGACGTTCTTGCCTTCATCGAGGGCCTTGTTGACCTTGTCGACAGCGTCGATGATCATCGGCAGGATCATCGGCCGGATGGCCTTGAACTGATCGAGCATCTCTTCATAATCAAACGGCTTGCCGTCATAGAGCTTTACGATCTGCCGGTTCTTTTTCGCCAGGATCACCCTGAGCTTTTCCTGGAAGACATCCCAGTCCTTGAGATCACAGACGCGAAGTCCGATCCGGTTGTATTTGTCCGCATAGCAGGGACCGATGCCGTTTTTGGTGGTGCCGATCTTTCCGGCTCCGGCATCCGCTTCTTCCAGAGCGTCGATATATTTGTGATAGGGCATCAGAAGATGCGCCCGGTCGGAAATCCGGACATTGGAACAGGAGAATCCCTTTTCCTGAAGACTGCGGATTTCTTCGAGAAGGACGAACGGATTGACGACGACGCCCGGTCCGATGATGCAAAGTGCATTTTCATTCATGATGCCGGAAGGAAGAAGATGGAGGATCACGGTCTGGCCGTTGACGACAACGGTATGACCGGCGTTGTTTCCGCCCTGAAAGCGGACAACCATATCCATATGCGTTCCGAGAAGATCGACAATTTTGCCTTTTCCCTCATCTCCCCACTGACTGCCTACTACTACATAACCTGCCATAATTTGACTCCTTAACTCAACAATCAAATATTTTACCATGAGAGAACTGGCCGGTGCGTAACAATTTGAAATGCGGATTTTTTTGCTAAAATAGAGGACGTTGAAGGAGAAGATAATAAAAATGAGTGAAGTGAATTCATCCAACTGCAGTCATGACTGCGGCAACTGTTCCCAGGAGTGCGGCGACCGCGATCTTCGCATCGCGCTGAATCCCCGCAGCAAAGTCAGCCACGTCATCGGTGTGGTATCGGGAAAGGGCGGCGTCGGCAAGAGCTTTGTGACGGCAACCCTGGCCTCTGCCCTGGCAAAACGGAATCACAGCACGGCGGTGCTCGATGCGGATATCACCGGCCCCAGCATGGCCCGTGCCTTCGGCATCGGCGAAAAGCTGATGGGAGACGGAGAGCTGATCTATCCGGCGAAGTCCGCTTCCGGCATTCAGGTCATCAGCACCAATATGATGCTGGAGAGCGATGACCAGCCGGTGATCTGGAGAGGTCCGATCGTGGCGGGAATCATCCGTCAGTTCTATCAGGAGGTCTTCTGGGACGACGTCGATTATATGATCGTCGATATGCCTCCGGGAACCAGCGATGTGCCGCTGACCGTATTCCAGTCGATTCCGCTGGACGGAATCCTGGTGGTGACCAGCCCGCAGGAGCTTGTCTCCATGGTCGTGGAGAAGGCCGTGAACATGGCGAAGATGATGAATGTGCCGGTGATCGGCCTCATCGAAAACATGAGCGGAGTCATCTGTCCCGACTGCGGCAAGAAGATCGAAATCTTCGGCAAAAGCCACGCGAAGGAAGTGGCGGCGAAGTACGGAATCCCTCTGCTTGCGAGCATCCCTCTGCGGGAAGGCTATGCGGAGCTGACCGACAAGGGGCAGGCGGAACTGATTGACGTGCCGGAAATCGATGCGGTTGCGGAAATCATCGAAAAATCCTGATTTATTCACCTGATATTCACAGAACAAGAAGAGAATAGGAGCCAGGGAGTGCTTGTATGACCAGAATACTGATTGTTGACGATGAAGAGAAAATCCGCGAGATGATCCGCAAATACGCAGCCTTTGAGGGCTTTGAGACCGATGAGGCAAGCGACGGGCTGCAGGCGGTGGAGAAGTGCATGCAGGATCAATATGACCTGGTGGTCATGGATATCATGATGCCGCATCTCGACGGGTTCTCGGCAGTAAAGGAAATCAAGAAAGTCCGGCCGGATCTTCCGTTTATCATGCTGTCCGCCCTCGGGGAGGAATATGACCGGATTCACGGATTCGATCTCGGCGTGGATGACTACGTGGTTAAGCCGTTTTCTTCGAAAGAGCTCATGATGCGGATTCATGCGATTCTCAAACGCGTAAATCCCAGGAGCACTTCAGCGGACCTGTTCCGCATGAAGGGGCTGGAGATCGATTACAACGCCCGGATCGTTACCGTGGACGGAGTAAGAGCGGCACTTTCCCCCAAGGAATATGAACTACTGGTGTACCTTGTCAAAAATGCGGGCATCGCCCTCACCAGAGAACAGATTCTGAGAACGGTATGGGGATATGATTTCTTCGGCGACGACAGAACCCTGGACACGCATATCAAGCTGCTGAGAAAGAACCTCGGCGACTATGCGAAATATGTAGTTACACTGAGAGGAGTCGGGTACCGCTTTGAAAAAGAAGACCAGTCTTAAATGGAAAATCGCCACCTATCTTCTCGTCTTCGGTGCGGGGCTGATTGCACTCCTCACGGTCTTCCAGACCGTGCTTCTCGAACCGATGTATGAGCGGTACAAGATCGATACCGTGCGCAAGGCGGGGGATCAGGTGGTCAGTGCCCTCAACGATAACAGTGAGGGTCTCACCTCCACGATCTATGAGGTCTCGGCGGCCAACGATACCTGCGTGCGCATCATCGACCCCAGCGGCGAAGATCAGGTAGCCGGAAACATGGGCTGCGTCCTGTACCGCATGAATACCTGGGAGATTCTCGAACAGTACCGCCTGGCGAGAGAAAACGGAGATGAGTATCTCTCCACCTCGACCGGCAAGATGGGAATTCCCGGCGGCCCGGGAAAAGAAGACGGACCGGGCAGAAACGGGGAGATGAAGAATCTGACCCTGACAAGAATTGTGTATACCGATTGGGGAACCGTGATCGTCATGGTCTATGCGGGCCTTTCCCCGATCAACGCAACGGTTTCGACCCTGAGGCTTCAGATGGTCTACATCATGATCATCGTGCTGATCGCCGTTCTGATTCTGACCTGGATTATGAACCGCCATATCGCCAGTCCGCTGATGAAGATCAACGAATCCGCGAGAACTCTGCCGGAGGGCTCGTATGCCTGCGACCCCAGAGCGGTCGAGGAATACCGGGAAGCGCAGGAATTAAACGATACGCTCTTTGCGGCGGCCGAGGATATCCGCAAGGCGGATCAGGCCAAGCGGGATCTGATCTCGAATGTCTCCCATGATCTGCGCACCCCGCTTACGATGATCAAGGGCTATGGCGAGATGATGCGGGATCTTCCGGGCGAAAATACGACGGAGAACCTCGAGGTGATCATCAACGAGAGCGACCGGCTGAAATACCTGGTCAACGATCTTCTCGATCTCTCTCGCTTTGAGGAAAACCGCATCCAGCTGCAGTACTCGGAGTTTTCGATCGGCGATCTCGTGCAGAGAAATATTCAGAAATACCGCTACTACCACATTCAGGATCAGTTCGATATCCGCTTTGACTGCAGGGAGGAACTGATCGTACGGGGAGATGAGAAGCGGATCGAGCAGGTGGTCAACAACTTCCTGACCAATGCCGTCAACTATTCCGGCGATTCCCGCGTTATCGAAGTCCGCGTCTTCCGCAAGGGCGACAACGCCAGGGTGGAAGTCGAAGATCATGGCGAGGGCATCGAGGAAGAGAAGCTGAAGGATATCTGGGACCGGTATTACAAGATCGACCGGGAACACGTAAGACGCACCGATTCGAGCGGGCTCGGCCTCAATATCTGCCAGAAGATCCTGTCGCTGCACGGGTGTCCCTATGGGGCCGAAAGCAGGGTGAATGAAGGAAGTACGTTCTGGTTTGAACTCCCTCTTGTCAAATGAGCATCCCACTTATCAAATAAGTATGGATATGCAATAATAGAAGAACAGATAAGAAGGAGAATGAAATAATGAAAGATCTTACTGGAACACAGACTGAAAAGAACCTCGCTTATGCGTTTGCCGGAGAAAGCCAGGCAAGAAACAAGTATGACTACTGGGCAAGCAAGGCCAAGAAGGAAGGCTACGAGCAGGTAGCGGCTACCTTCGCAGAGACAGCGCTCAATGAAAAAGAGCATGCGAAGATGTGGTTCAAATATCTCCAGGGCGGTGACATCATGGATACCGTCAGCAACCTCAAGCAGGCGGCTGCCGGCGAAAACGAAGAGTGGACCTCCATGTACAAGGGTTTTGCGGAGACCGCCGATGCGGAAGGTTTCCCGGAGATCGCAAGAGAGTTCCGCGGTGTCGCCAAGATTGAAAAGGATCACGAAGAGCGTTATCTGAAGCTTCTTGCCAACATCGAGAGCGGCGAAGTCTTCGTCCGCCAGGATGCCGTGAAGTGGCAGTGCAGAAACTGCGGTGCGGTCATCGTTGCCAAGGAAGCTCCGGAGAAGTGCCCGGTCTGCGCTCATCCGAAGGCATACTTCGAGATCAAGAGAGAGAACTACTGATTCGAATTACCGAAAAAAGCCGGAAACGGCTTTTTTCAGTTTTCCGGGCATCTCAGTCATCCTTACGGAAAAGCTGTGATATGATTCCGCATGGAATAAGGGGGGGTAAGACTATGTTTGTATACAGAACATCCGGTACCTGTTCCAGCGAAATCCGCCTGGATGTCAAAGACGGCCGGGTGGAAGAGCTTCAGGTGGTCCGGGGATGTGACGGAAATCTCAAGGGAATTGCGGCGCTGGTCAGGGGAATGCCGGTCGAGGACGTGATCGAGCGGCTGGAAGGAATCCGCTGCGGATTCAAGAACACTTCGTGCCCGGATCAGATCGCAAAAGCGCTGAAGGCTTACAGACAGCAGGCATAAGTCTGCTGTTTTCTTTCTTTTCCCATTCCGTTAAAATAGAGCGGGTAACTATTATGGAATTTATTTGGATTGTGATTCTGATGGTCATTGACCAGGTCAGCAAATTTGTGATCGCGGCGGATCCCGTGCGCTATTCGCATATGGAGATCATTCCGGGGTTTTTCTATCTGACCTTTGTCAAGAATACCGGCGCCGCCTGGTCCATGCTTGCAGGGCAGAGGGCTCTTTTGTCACTGATCGCGGCGGCGGCGATTCTGGTCATGGCGATGATTCTCAAGAATGCGCGGAAAAAGCACAACGTTCTGCTTTCCGTCGCTATGGTTCTGATGATATCCGGGGCTGCCGGCAATCTCATCGACCGGCTGATGTTCGGCTATGTCCGCGATTTTCTTCATTTCTATCCGTTCGGATATGATTTTCCGGTGTTCAACTTCGCCGATATGTGCCTGTGCGTCGGGGTGGGAATTCTGATTCTCTCCACGATCCTGGAAAAGGACGAAGAGGAAGTGCCGGAACGAAATCGCGGTGCGAAGGACAGCACCCGGGTCATTGAGCCGGAGGTGATCCGGCCGATCAATGACGATGAGGAGTCGTGGAATGAAGCGGAAGAAGCCGGAGCGCGCCGGAAGAGCGGAGATGAGGAAGTCATTGAACCGGAGATCATAGAACCGGAAAAAGACCGGACGGGAGTGGACTGATGGAACATCTGGAATTTATCGCCGAAGAAAGCGGCATGCGGGCCGATGCCTGGCTGGCAGGCCTGACGGACATCAGCCGCACCCGCATCAAGGAGCTTGCCCAGGAGGGAAAGGTCACCGTCAACGGCAAACCGGCGAAGGGCTCCCAGAAGCTCTTCGCCGGCGACAAAGTGGAAATCGATGTACCGGAAGAGGTGCCGATGGATGTTCTTCCCGAAGACATTCCCCTCGATATCCTCTATGAAGACAGCGATATCATCGTGATCAACAAGCCCAAGGGGATGGTGGTTCATCCCGCCGCCGGGGTATACTCTGGAACTCTGGTCAATGCGTTGCTGTTCCACTGCAGGGATCTCTCCGGCATCAACGGCGTGCTTCGCCCCGGCATCGTGCACCGGATCGACAAGGATACCACCGGCTGTATCGTCGCCTGCAAAAACGACGCTTCCCACCGAAGCCTTGCGGCCCAGATCGCCGACAAGACCTGCCACCGCGAGTATCTCGCCGTGGTGGACGGCATTGTGGATCATGAAGAAGGCGTGGTGGACGCACCGATCGGAAGAGACCGGCGCGACCGCAAGCGGATGGCGGTCACCGAGACCAACTCAAAGGAAGCCCGCACCCACTTCACGGTCGCCGAGCGCTTCAAAAACAACACCCTGGTGGACTGCCGCCTGGAAACGGGGCGGACGCACCAGATCCGCGTGCATATGAAATACATCGGCCATCCGGTAACCGGCGATCCGGTCTACGGAAGCCCGTGCAAACTCATGGACACGCAGGGACAGGTGCTTCATGCCTATAAGCTCAGCCTGAATCATCCGCGAAGCGGTGAAGCGATGACGTTTACAGCACCGCTGCCTGACTACTTCGAAACGCTTCTTTCGATGCTCAGGGAGGAGAGTGCGGAATGAAAAAAGGAGTATTCGGCACCTTTATCACGATTGTGATCTGCTGTGTGATCACGCTTCTGATTCATGTCTACCCGTATTCCTCCTCGCTCTCGGCAAAGTCGATCTTCTTCGGCGCCTATTACAAGCCCTTTGTGATCGCCGGGGAGTGGTGGCGCATGTTAAGCTGCGGGCTTGTCCATGTGGAGGCGGTCCATCTTCTGATGAACATGATGTCGCTGTGGATGCTGGGACAGACGCTTGAGAAGGTGTACGGCACCGTGAAATATCTGATTCTTCTGTTTGTTTCCGTGATCGGGGGCAGTGTGTTCCTGTTCATCTCGGGAGGAAACACGGTAGCGGTCGGACTGTCCGGGGGAATCTACGGGCTGTTTGCCTCCTATATCTTTCTTGTCTACATGGGCGGAGGGTTCCGCGATCCCGCGGTTCGCCGCTCCCTGTTGTCTACAGCATTGGTCAACCTGGCGATCAACTTTCTTCCCGGCATTGCCTGGAAGGCTCATTTCGGCGGGGCGCTGACCGGCTTTCTCCTGACCCCGATCCTGCGGGATCATCCGAGCTTCAAAGAGATGCGCAGGCACTGCATGATCTCCCTGGCCGGACTGGTTCTGATCGGGGCCGGAGGGATGATGAAGACCGCGAAGATCAATGAGAACGAAGTGTATCTTGGAACCGACAAGGCGGTGCTTACCATGGAGTGGAATCTCGGCGTCCATACGCATGTACAGCATATGGCCAGAAATCTCGATGCGCTGTATGGTGTAACTGCGCTTGAACCATATTTTAACGGAGGAATGAACTATGCCCAAACGGACGGACGTACTCAGCTGGGATGAGTACTTCATGGGTCTTGCCCATCTTTCTGCACTGCGCTCCAAGGATCCCAACACCCAGGTCGGAGCGGCGATCGTCGATGAAAACATGCGGGTGGTATCCGTGGGATACAACGGCTTCCCCAAAGGCTGCTCGGATGATGAATTTCCCTGGGAAAGAGAAGGCGGAATGTTAGACACGAAATACGTCTATGTCGTCCACGCCGAACTCAATGCGATTCTCAACAGTCCCCGTCCGGTCGCCGGATGCACGCTGTATGTCTCGCTGTTTCCCTGCAATGAATGCGCCAAGGCGATCATCCAGTCCGGTATCCGCCGCGTCGTCTACGAATCGGACAAATACGCCGATACCGATGCGACCAAGGCAAGCAAGGCCATGCTGGAAGCGGCCGGGGTCGAATTATCCCGGATTCAGAACACGATCTCGCTGAAGGTGGAAAGAATTCCCAATCAGGCGGTATAAAAAAACGCATTTCCGATTCCGGTCGGAGATGCATTTTTTGTCTTAGTCCGCAAGCAGAGATTCCAGGGCTTTCCGGATCGGGGCCTTGACCGCTTCATCGCAGAAGGCGCCGTTAATCGCATTGAGGTTCATCCGCAGAAGATCCCGGTATTCAAATCCCATCCGCGAAAGGCAGAGCTCATACTCGCTGTCCAGGGTGACATCGGCCAGGAAGCGGTTGTCGGTATTGATCGTGACCTTTACGCCGAGATCGAGCAGGTTCTTGGCCGGATGGAATTCATAGCTCGGCTCGGTCCGGCACTGGATGTTGGAGGTGGGGCAGATTTCCAGTACGGTATCGAGCTTTGCGATCTTCCGGGTGAGACCGGGATCGAAGTACAGGTGATGGCCATGGCCGATTCGTTTTGCCCCGAAGGTATAGACGGCTGTCTCCACGGTTTCCGGACCGGGAGAATCCCCGGCATGACACGTGAAGGGGAGGTTCATCTCTCTTGCCTTTTCAAAGAGGGCGGCGAAGTTTTCCAGCGGCACGATGCCTTCCGCCCCGGCAAGATCGATGCCCACAAGTCCCTTGCCAAAACAGGAAGCAGCGGCGTCGATCGTTTCGAGATTGGCCTCCCAGTTGATCTTCTCGCTGCCGTAGCTCATCATGCATGCAAGGATGCCGAGATGAATCGGATAGGTTTCCTCGCACCGCTTTGCGCCGCGGATCACGGCTTCGATCGCTTCTTTCTGAGAGAGGCCGCCGTGGGTGTGCTGCTGGGGAGCGAAGCGGATTTCCGAATAGGCGACACCCTGTCCTGCCATATCTTCGCCAAGCTCAAAGGTGATCCGCTCGAGCGCTTCGGCGCTGCGCATCACACTGCAGGGCAGATCGAACATCTTGAGATATTCATTGACCGAGCCGCAGTTGGCTCTTTGTCTTGTTAAGGCGATGTATTCTTCGATCGTCGGCACCTCCGGTTCGATGCCGTACCGATCGCAGAGATCATAGAGCGTCTCTGGTCTCAGAGCCCCGTCGAGATGGTTGTGAAGATCTATTTTGGGGAAATCAAATACTGTCATGATTTTTCCTTTTCCAGCTTATCCATAAGCAGATCCTTAACCGCCGATCCGCAGAAGGCGGCCTGTATTGCATTCCTTGTGCACTGATATAAAGTTTCATCTTTGACGCCGAGCATCTTCATCTGAAAGTGCTCGTTGCCGATGTTGGTGCGGGCGAACATCATGTTGTCCGAGTTCAGGGTGACCCTGGCACCCGCTTCGAGAAGATCGAGCACGGCGTGATTGCCGTAGTTCATATCCCGCTTGACGTTGCTGGTCACACAGACTTCCAGCGGTATCTGTGATTCGACGACCCGGCTCAGGATGCCGGGATCCTTTACGCTGTTGACGCCATGGCCGATGCGGTCGATTCCCCACGACAACGCCACAGGGACATGTCCGGCGATTCCCATTTCCCCGGCATGGGCCGTGCAGGGGATGCCGTACGATTTTGCCAGCGCAAACAGAGGAGCGTAGTCATCGAACCCGCAGTTGTTTTCATATCCGGCAAGATCGATTCCGACGGCGCCTTTGCCGAGCATCGTCTTCACCGCTTCGATGCTTGCGAGGTTTTCCTTCTCGTTGATTGCGGCGCTGTCGCCCTTATGCATCATGCAGTCGATGATTCCGACCTGAATGCCGGGAAAATCCAGCATGCCCTGTTTCGCGCCGGCGATCACCGCCTGCAGGGCTTCGAGCTGGGTTAAGCCGTGAAGGGTGTGCTGCTGGGAGGCAAAGCGGATTTCCGCATACCAGACGCCGAGTTCG
>JAFWCM010000099.1 GCA_017536885.1 Solobacterium sp. | reverse complement strand
TTCGCGCTTTCCGCTACAATGACGATATGACACTTCTTGATCAGGACATCCGGGAACCCTTGTTTGACTTCCTGGAAGGGGAGTACGGGAAAATCCGGATTCTCGAAGAAAAGCAGATCGGCCGCAGCCGTGCGGATATCGTCATGGTCAGCGATGAGGGAATCTATGGCATCGAAATCAAAAGCGACGCCGACAGCTATGCGCGGCTGAAACGGCAGGTCAGAGACTACAACCGCTTCTATGATTACAACATCATCGCAGTCGGGACC
Organism: Solobacterium sp.; assembly: GCA_017536885.1. Classification (GTDB taxonomy): domain Bacteria; phylum Bacillota_I; class Bacilli_A; order Erysipelotrichales; family Erysipelotrichaceae; genus Bulleidia. The sequence continues at coordinate 12,973 of JAFWCM010000099.1, read as the reverse complement.
CGCCATGCTTTTCACGTCCACGAACACGTACCCTGGTGGTGGGGAATCATCACCGTCGAACTCTATGATGGAAAAGTCGATTTCTACTATGCCCGAAGACCGGAGAGAAACCCGGAGAGATCGATGGAGGATCAGCTGACGATGCTCTGGCGGCCAGAGCTCGTAAAGATCCAGGAGGCCTTTGCTCTGCCTGCGTACAGGGAAAAATCCAAGGCCTTTGTCCAGCAGAAGATTCTGGAAAAACTGCCGGAGGAACTCGTTGAAAAAGAGATCCGCCGCCTGCTGTTTGAACGGGACTATACGATGATCGAACAGGAGATCAATTCCTTCCGCAGAAGCAAAGGAAAACGGAAGAAAAGAAGAACAAAAGCAGGTACCCGACAACTGGAGCGGAAAGGGCATTAATGGTATAATGAATCATCGCTGAAGGGAGAAACGACATTGTCTACCTATAACGTAAATCTGACCCTTGAGAATATCCGAACCATCACCGTCATGTTTCTGGATATTTTCATCATGTGGCTGGTATTATACTACGCAATCCGGATCGTCCGGGCATCTGCGAAGACCATGCAGATATTCAAGGGAATCCTGCTGGTGCTGATCATCGATGCCTTTGCGACATTTCTCGGACTCAAGACGGTTTCCTATCTGACCAACATCTTCATCAACTGGGGATTTCTTGCGATTATCATCATCTTTCAGCCGGAAATACGAAGTATTCTCGAGCGGATGGGAAAGACGAATATCTTCTCCCGCATGACCACGCTCACCGGCAACGAAAAGGAAAACCTCGTCGATCAGATCGTCACCGCTACGATGCTGCTAAGCAAGGATCAGACCGGTGCCCTGATCTCCATCGAACAGAGCCATACCCTTGAGGATTTCATCGCCACCGGCACCAAGCTCAATTCCGATGTGACCGCGGAGCTTTTAACCTCATTGTTTGTGACGTCCACGCCGCTTCATGACGGCGCTGTCATCATTCAGGGTGACAAGATCGCCTGTGCCAGCGCCTATTTCCCGCCGACCAATCTGGATCTTCCTTCGCGGTACGGCGCCCGCCATCGGGCAGCGATCGGTATCTCCGAAATCACCGATGCGCTGACGATTGTCGTCTCGGAAGAGACCGGCGCGATTTCGATCACCGAAAGCGGCCGCATCATGACCGTCAACCGCAAGCAGCTGCGCGATACACTGCTGAGAGTGATTTGCGGTGAGGAGACGGAAGTCACCGGCAGAAGCGGACTCAATCAGGAATCCGCAAGAGATATCATCATCAACGATGAAATCAGCGAAGAGAGGGAAAAGAGCATACAGGAAGGAAAGGATGAGAAGGTCGGACAGACCGGCGTCCTTTCAAGACTTGCATTGCGCCGTCAGGAGAAGAAGGCGGAGAAGATCGAAGTAGAAGAAGTGGTCAACGCCGAATCCATCACCCCGGCCAGAGAAGAAAACAGCGATGCCGGCATTCACCGCCTCGAAGAAGAGGCCAGTGAAATCAAGCTGCCGCGGAAGAAGGAACGGCCGGCCCCGAGCTATCCGCAGAATTCTTCCTCGCGAAGATTCGAAGAAGAACGGCGCCTCGAGCGGGAGGAAAGAGAGCGGGTCGAAAAGAGACGGGCCGATGAAGAAGCCGCAAGACTTGCCATGCGCCTGGCTGCGGAAGAAGAGGAACAGCGCCGGGCTCTTGAAGAAAAGGAAAAAGAGCAGCGCGAAACCAGACGCATGAGCGCTGATGAAGTCAAGGCAGCACGGGAAGCGATGAAGGAGAGACTCTCCAGAAACGCGAAGCCGGAACCGGAACCTCAGCCAGTTCCCGAACCCGAGCCGAAGAAAGAAGAGGCGCCGGTCATTCTCAATGACAACATGCACCAGTTCGATACCACCAAGCTTGATCTCTCCAGGATCATGGGCATGGATGACGAACTCAACCGCACCTTCGAGATGCTCGATTCCATCGATCAGAAAAACTCCTCGAAAGACAAGAAAGAGGGAGGTGATCGGTAATGTCAGAGAATAAGGACAAGAGAAACGTCTCGGAAGATTCCCGGACGAAAACCGAGCTGGCAAACCGCATTGCCGGCCAGTCCCGCCGGGTTGCCAGCACCTACCAGCATATCGAAGACGGCGTACTGCGCGCGGTCCGCTGGTTCTCCTCGTTCATCGACCGGACACTGTTCAACGGCAAATACACCAAGTTCGTATCGCTGATTCTTGCAATCATGCTGTATGCGGTGGTCAACTACAACTCGAGATCGAGTCTCTACACCAACACCCTGAAAACCTCCCGGGATCTGTACGGGGTTTCCGTGACCGCCAAATACAACTCCGATACCTTCGAGATGACCGGACTTCCGGATACGGCGGATCTTACGATTACGGGAGACGCGACCAGCGTCACCAGCGCCGCCAACTCCAAGGGCGTCGTGGTGGCGGATCTTGAAGGACTGACGGAAGGAAACCATGAGGTCAAGCTTGAGACCGAAGGATACGGCGACAATGTGCGGATCAAGATCGATCCCAGCAACGTCTTCATCACCCTGAAGAAAAAGACAACTCAGGCATATGATCTCTCCTATGACTTCATCAATCTCGAGAAGATGGACAGCATCTATTCGGTAGGCACACCGAGCTTTGAATACACCAAGGTCAACGTCCGTGCCTCCAAAGATACCCTCAACTCGATCGCATTCGTCAAGGCGCTGATCGATGTCAGCGGCCAGACCTCCGACTTCACCCAGGATGCCAGGCTCATCGCCTATGATGTCAACGGCATGCCGGTCAGCGCGGATATCTATCCTTCCACGATTTCCGTCAGCGTTCCGGTGACCAGCCCCAACAAATCGGTGGCGATCAACGTGGAGATCTCCGGCGAAGTGCCGGATGGCCAGGCGATCGAAAGCATCGAGATGGACCAGCAGTCCGTCACGATCTACGGTCCGGAATCCGTCCTCAATCAGATCGACAAGGTTGTGGTTACACTGAACGCCTCGACGATCACCAAGGATTCGACGATCATGAGACCGATCACTCTGCCGACCGGAGTGAACTCCTCCAACATCAACCAGATCACGATGACGGTGAAGCTCGGAGAGGGAACCAGCCGGAAGATTGACGACGTCAAGATCAACTACCGCAACAACACCAACAACTACAAGGCATCCCAGCCGGAAAACAAGACGACGACGAGCGTGACGGTGTTCGGCACCGAGAACAACATCGCGAACATCACGAGCGACGATATCTATGTCTATGTGGATATGAAGGATGCCAAGCCGGGACTTCAGGAATTCCCGCTGCAGATCGAACAGCCTGCCGGCGGCCTCATCAAGTATTCGCTGGATGAAGCGACCTATGAACTCAACGTTCTCGGCGAAACCAACGATGAGGGAGAAAACAGCGAAGGCACCGGGGTAAACAACGGGTAAGACGGAAGAACTTACAGCCCGATCACTGTCCGCAAAGCATTAAAACATCCTTCAGAAAGAGATCTGTCAGGTGCAGATCTCTTTTCCTTCGGGCTGATTCTGAACGCAGAGGAATTTCATGCATTCGGGAAGAAGGAACAAAAGAGAGAAGAAAAACGGCAGAAGCGAAGGGGGATTCTCCTTCGTTTCGCCGTCTTTTTCAGATTTCATTTTCTCCTCTCTGGGCAGGAACTGAAGCCGGGCTCTTTTTCTCTCGGGAATACTGGTATCGGCAGGGTGCGGGTTTGTGCTAGAATACGATATATGAAACGCGTGATCAGTATTGTGGAAGATGAGCGGGATCTCAACGAGCTCGTCAAGCGGTATCTGGAGAAAGAAGGGTATGAAGTCCGTTCCTACCTCACGTTTGACGCGGCTTCGATGCATACCGGGGATTCCGATGTGCATCTGTGGATCCTCGATATCATGCTCGGCGACAAGTCGGGGTTTGATCTCATTGAGGATATCCGCATCGAAAACCCGGAGGTGCCGGTGATTTTCATGTCCGCAAGAGACAAGGAATTCGACCGGATCATCGGTTTGGAAAAGGGAAGCGATGATTATATCACCAAGCCGTTCTCTCCCAAGGAACTGGTTCTTCGCGTCAACAACATCATGCGCCGCACCTACCGCAGCAATGAGGAAAGACTTGTGACGGACAGCTATTCCATCGATGAGAACAAGCGCACGGTCTACGACTCGCAGGGAAATGAGATTGATCTTACGACGAAGGAATATGAACTGCTGATGCTGTTTGTAAAAAACCGCGGCACCGCGTTTTCACGTGAGCAGATTCTGGAAAGGGTCTGGGAAACCAACTATTACGGCAGTGACAGAGTCGTGGATGATACGCTGCGCCGCCTGAGAAGAAAAATGCCGGATCTTTCCATTCATACGATTTACGGATTTGGATACCGTCTTGGATGATGAAACGCATTCGCTTATGGCTTCGGGAACTTTCGCTGTCCCAGCAGCTTCTTACCATTCTGTTTCTTGTGATCTCCGCATTGACGGTTTTTATATTTGCTTTCCTGACCCCGCAGATCAATGAAATCACGACCAGGGAGATGTACCGCGTGCTGCACAGTACCCACTCCAGTCTTTCCTGGTATCTGAACCAGCATGAAAAGGAAGAGACGATCCCGCTTGGCTCCGGGGATGACGGGGGTGTGATTCACATCATCTATGAAACGGATACCGATACCTTTCTCATTCCTGCCTTTGCGTTGGAAATCACGGATGCGGTCGAAAAAGACATCCGCAGGAATCTCACCGGCATTCAGGAAGGAATGTATGATTTCGCTTATCTGCCGGAAAACAACTCGGCGCCGACGCTTTTATATACCGTCTCCTCCCTGCGGGACAGCCGGGTGCTGATCTCTTTAATGACCAGTGCGAGTGAGTCGCAGTTCCGCAGCCTCCTCATCAACAATGTCGTCAATCTCAACATCCTGGTGGCGATCGTTCTCTTCGTGATCCTTACGGTCTGGGTGACGACGATCATCTATCCTCTGAACCAGATCAAGAACTACATCACCAAGATCAAGAATGACGAACCGGCCGAACTCACGATCAACCGCTATGATGAGATCGGTGATGTTGCCTATGCCCTGGTGGACATGGAAAAGGAACTTCAGAAACAGTCGAAGGAAAAGCAGGAGATGATTCAGAACATCTCCCATGATCTTAAGACGCCGATTGCGACGATCCGCAGCTACAGCGAATCGATCAAGGACGGCATCTACCCGTACGGCACCCTGGAGAAATCCATCGATGTCATCATCGAGCACGCCGACCGCCTGGAGAAGAAGGTGCGTTCTCTGATCGCCCTCAACAAGATGGACTATCTCCTCGATGAATGCGAGGAAGGGGAACACCTCAACATGAACGAAGTGATCGACAAGGTGCTTCTTTCCCTCAAGGTCATCCGTCCCGAGATCACCTTCGAGCGGGATATGGATAAGAATGTGATGTTCCATGGCGATGAGGATCCCTGGCGGATCGTCGTTGAAAACCTCGTGGACAATGCGCTTCGCTATGCCGAAAGCACGATCCGCATCGAACTGCATCCCGGCGAACTCAATGTGATCAACGACGGTGCGCCGATCGAAGAGGACCGTCTGCCCAAGCTGTTCAAACCCTATGAAAGGGGAACCGGAGGTCAGTTCGGCCTCGGGCTTTCGATCGTATACAAGATCGTCAATACCTACGGTTACCATATCACCGCAGAAAATCTCGCCAAAGGCGTCGCCTTCCGGATCTGGAAGGAGATGGACAAAAAGGAGATGCGGGCCATCCAGAAGGAAAAGAAAAAGACCGAGCGCTTTCGGGCAAGAGAGAAAAAGCTTGAAAAAGCGGAGAATAAAGATCGCAATGAGGCTTAACGGAAGCGGTATTTATATATTAAAATAAAGCAAACATGAACGAAGAAATCAGGGAAATACACGGAGTGAAAACCGCCTTCCGCGAAAGCGGATCCGGGCGGCCGGTCGTTCTTCTGCACGGCTGGGGACAGAATATGATGATGATGTCGGCAATCGAAAATCATCTGAGTTCTTTTTTCACGGTCTATAACCTGGATTTTCCCGGCTTCGGCGAAAGCGAAACGCCGAAGACCCCCTGGGGAGTTTATGATTACGAGGCATTTCTGGATGACTTCTGCCGCCTCAACAACATTGAAAATCCGATCCTGATCGGGCATTCCTTCGGATGCCGGATTGCGATCTGCTATGCGAAGGATCATCCCGTATACAAGATGTGCCTGACCGGAGCGGCAGGCATCCGGCCCAAACCCACATTATCGCAGAAGGTGAAAACCGGCCTGTTTTCCGCCGGAAAGAAGGTATTGCTTGCGGCGCATCAGGAAGAAATGCTGAAGAAGCTTCAGCAGCACGGCGGCTCTTCGGATTACCGGGCACTGACCGGTGTCATGCGGGAATCGTTTGTGGAGATCGTCAACGAGGATCTTACCCCGTATCTTCCGATGATCAAATGCCCGGTGCTTCTGGTCTGGGGGGAAAACGATGAAGCGGTGCCGCTGGCCATGGGCAGGCAGATGGAACAGCAGATGCCCGATGCCGGCCTTGCGGTGTTTGAAGGAGACGATCATTTTGCCTATTGGCATCAGCCGGTGAGATTCAACCAGGTGCTGGATGCATTTCTGAAGGAAGACATGTCATGATCATCAAGATAATCTATTACATCATGTTAATCATCGCTGCCCTGGTCCCGGGCAAGCACGCTCTGCATATGTTCCAGCAGAACCGCTATGAACTCGGACGGTACACCGTATGGATCAGCGACAACATACAGGGCGGGGCAAGACGGGCGATGATTCCCGCCGCGGTGATCCTCGCCGTGGCTTTTGCATGCATGCGCCTGTCCGTGGAACACGTGCTTCTTTTCTGCATCGGCATCGCCACAGCCCTTGCCGGCATTCTTCATATCCGGGAGAAAAACGCCAGCTATATCAAACCTCTGGTCTATACCGACCGCGTCAAACGGCAGATTCTCGTGATGGCGGTTCTGTATCTTCTGATCCAGCTTCTGCTTCTCTACAACTTCCGCCGTCTGACGCTCTGGATGATGCTGGCATTTTCCTATTTCGGCCCCTGGATTCTGATCTTTCCGATGGCGGTGATCACAGCGCCGATCGAAAAGCGGGTCAATGACGGATTCCTCAACGAAGCCAGGGAGATCCTGAGACAGCACAGCGATCTCATCATTCTCGGCATCACCGGCTCCTATGGCAAGACCTCGACCAAGAACGTCATGCAGGCGGTGCTCTCCGAACAGTACAATACCCTGATGACGCCGGCGAGCTACAATACCCCGATGGGAATCACCCGCACGGTCCGCGAGAATCTCAAACCCATCCATAAGGTGTTTATCTGCGAGATGGGCGCCGACCATGTCGGAGACATCACATACCTGATGGATTTTGTCAAACCTTCGATCGGCATCGTGACTTCGATCGGCCCCCAGCATCTTCAGACCTTCGGATCGCAGGAAAACATCACGAAGGAGAAGATGGAGATGATCGAAAAGCTTCCGCCAGACGGACTCGGCATTCTGAATGCGGACAATGATCTGATCCGGGAATACAAGATCAAAAACCCGGTCAGGATTATCACCTACGGCATTCACCATCCGGCGGATTACATGGCAAAGGACATCACCTACGGACCTTCCGGAACGAAGTTCACGGTAGTTCACGAAATGGAATGCATTCCCTTTGAGACAAAGCTGCTCGGCGAACTCAATGTGCTCAACATCCTCTCGGCGGTAGCCGCAGGAAGAGCATTGAATACCGACTGGGTGAAAATCCAGCGGGGCGTCAGGAAGATGAATCAGGTTGAGCACCGGCTCGAACAGAAGCGAATCAACGGCCGGATGTTTATCGACGATGCCTTCAACTCCAACCCGAGCGGCAGTGACATGGCACTGGAAGTGCTGTCCATGATGCCGGGGAAGCGGTTTATCGTAACCCCGGGAATGATTGATCTCGGCCAGCAGCAGGATCAGCTGAACCGTACCTTCGGCGCTTCCATGAAGGGAAGGGCGGATGAGGTGATTCTCGTCGGTGAACATCAGACTGCTCCGATCTATGAAGGGCTGCAGCTTTCGGGCTTTGACATGAATCATGTCCATGTGGTGGATCATGTCAGAGATGCGTTTGACATTGTATACCGGGAAGCCGGAAGCGAAGATACGATTCTTCTCGAAAACGATCTTCCCGATGCGTTCAATCACTGAGGAGATGTTATGACCTGGGCAGTTATCTCAACCTGGAAAATGTCCTGGAAGGGCTGCACGCTGGCGGCGGATCTTTTGCGGCAGGGCCTAAGAGGTTCTGAAGCGGTGATCCGCGGCATCCAGGATGTCGAAGACAATCCCGAATTCCGCTCCGTCGGATACGGCGGCCTTCCCGATGAAGAGGGAAGGGTCTTGCTGGACGGCGCGTTTATGAACGGCGACAGCCTTCATTTCGGTGCGGTCGCAGCCATGGAGGGTTTCCGCTCTCCGATTGCCGTAGCGCATTCCCTGGCAAAATACGACTTCAATAACTTCCTCGCCGGCAAAGGTGCGGAAAAATACGCCGCAGAAAACGGCTTTGAGCGCCGGAACAACCTGACGGAAGAAAGCCGGGCGATTTACGAAAAGAAACGGGGAGAGAGTCAGTCCCTGTCCGCATATGACGGTCATGATACGGTCTGCTTTGCGGTGCTGGATCAGATGGGATCCATGTACACCGGCGTCTCCACCTCGGGCCTGTTTCTCAAGAAATGCGGACGAGTGGGGGATTCCCCGGTTGCCGGAAGCGGATTCTATGCGGACTCCCGGCTGGGAGCGGCCTGTGCGACCGGGGTTGGCGAAGAGATCATGAAAGGGGTTCTGAGCTATAACGCCCTGCGGAATCTCAAAGCGGGCATGTCCCCGCAGGAGGCTGCGGAAACAGCCGTGAGCGAGCTTTCTGAAACGCTCATACAGCGAAACGGCAAAGCCCGGTCCATGTCTTTGATCCTTCTCGACAACAGGGGAAACTTCGGGGTCGGAACCAATATCCGCTTCCCGTTTGTCTATGCGGCTGAGACATCGTCATCAACGCTGTATCTTGCCGAAGCAGAGAACGGCAGATGCAGGATAACTCCCGTAGAAGACAAGGATTCCCTGGACATCGACTGAGTTCCCGGCTGTTGTGATCCCGGCGGAAAAGGCCTCGGCCTCGGTCTTCACAAAAACGCTATGGTTTATTCGGCGATTTTCCGGATAATTACATGGATTGATCATTGTTTATCACTTTGAATCCTGTGATAGAATGATTGATGATTCAGACATACATACATACATATGCGGAAAGGAGAATGTCATGCCAAAAGCTGAGGCAAATCGTTTTCTGGACGAATACAAAAAGAGCCGTGATCTGATGGAAGCGGTCGAAAGACTTTTCGATGCGAATCCCGACGGGGATGGAGGAGAACTCTGAGTACAGGCTGCGAAACAGTACGGTTTTGAATTCTCTGCGGAAGATCTTTCTGATGCGTTCAATGAAAGAATTCAGAGGGAACAGAGCGCTCCTGCCGTCGTAGATGAACTCGAGCTGGCTGCCGTTTCCGGCGGTGAGGGTGAAAGTGAGCACTGCCATACTTCGTTCTGGTGTCCTGACGTAAACCAGTTCGCGCACGCAAATCAGCATGAGGAATGCAGTGACAACTATATCAGCAAGTAAAACTGCTGGCATGATGACGGATGCAATCAGTGCTACCACATCTTTCCGGATTACATCTGCAGCCGTTCCGGCAGCTGTTCAAATGTTCTGGTGCATCGTTAATTCAGGAACGGATAGACCTGCACAGAAAGGGTTGGAGTTTTACGGCTCCGATCTTTTTTCATAGATGAAGGGAGCAGTATGAAATACATTCTTAACGAACGATATATCATGCGGGGATGGCAGAGGCTTCCTTACGGGGTAATGAACAACGGTACAAAAGAGGTTCAGTTCGTCAAAAAGGAGTTTTTTGATTTTCTTCTGAAATGTGACGGACGTACGGAGATCCCGGAGATACAGAACCCGGAACTGAAGGAATACGTCGGAAAGCTTCTTGAGGACGGGGTGATCCGCCCGGCCCGAAGAACCGATTTTCTCAGTACGGAACAGCTCTTTGTTCAGTATCCGTGCCGATACAAGCACGATGTGCAGTGGTCCGTTACCGGCCGCTGCAATCTTCTCTGCAAGCACTGCTTCATGTCCGCACCCACCGGAAAACACGGAAACCCCAGTTACGAAGAACTGCTGAATGTTGCGGATCAGCTGGCAGAATGCGGAGTCTTCAGCGTCGGTCTTACCGGCGGAGAACCGCTTGTGAGAAAAGACTTCTGGCAGATTGTGGACGCCCTTACGGAGAGGGGAATCGTGATCAATGCGATTTATTCCAACGGCCTGCTGGTCAATGAGGAATTCGTCCGGGAATTCAAAAAACGGAAGCTTTTTACCGGCGTGCAGATGAGCTATGACGGGATCGGCATGCATGACTGGCTGCGCGGCATCAGCGGGACGGAAGAAGCAGTCCGCAAAGCCTTTGTCTTATTGAAGGAGAACGGCATTTCAGCATCCGCTGCCATGTGCCTGCACCGGAAGAATGTCCATACGATCCGGGATACGGTGAACTGGTTTGCGGACAACGGCGTCATGTCGCTGAAGATCAATCAGATTCAGGAAGTCGGCGACTGGGCAAACTCGGATGAGGATATCCGCCTTACCGCCGAGGAGACGATTCATGCCTATGCGGACTATATTCCGCAGTTTTTCGAAGACAATGCGCCGCTTGGACTGACGCTTGACGGTGCCTTCAGTTTTTTCGAGGATGACTCCACGGCGCAGATTTCCTATATCCGCCCGTGCTCAGAGAAAAACGAAGCAGGCAGGCTTTCCTGCCCGGCTCTTGGCAGGAGCTTCTATATCGGTGCGGAAGGCATGGTCGCCCCGTGCATGATGATGGCGGATGATCCGTATGCGAAGAATTTTCCGAATCTTCATACAACCCCGCTGAGGGAGATTCTCGGCGACAGCGAGCTGATGAGGCTCAGTCAGGTGAAAGTGGCTGATGTGAGAAACGGGAATGATGAATGCCGCAAATGCCCGCACCTTCAGAAATGCACCGGCGGCTGCCGGCAGGCTGCCCTGGCGCATACGGGCAACTACTATGGTCCCGAACCCGCTTTCTGCACATTCTTCAGAAACGGCTGGGACGAATTGATCTATCTGGCCATGGATCAGCCTTACCGGGATTATCTTTCCCGCAACAATATCAAGCCGAACAAGGACAAAAAGGAAGAGGCACAGGTCTGTTAGTGCCGGTGCAGAGATACCGGATCGGGACGATTGTCTGTGTCTTCCGTATCTGTTCGCCGGGTGAATCAGAATTTTATCATAGATGTTTGAGCCGGGTATGACAGGGTCGTATCCGGCTTTTCTGATCCGTGCTCAGGCACTTTCGCCCCTGATGTATTAACCTCATTGAAAACAAGGCCCTGAACCGCCTGTTCAGCCGGTGCAGCAGCCTCCTGGTCAGACCCATCCGAAAACATCATTGCCCCGGTATGGACGGGAGGCTGTCTTCTGTCCAATAAAAAACAGAATCTCCTGAGTTTCAGAAATCCTGTCTCTCAAAGCCCGTACTATAGGAATTCCGGTCCAAAGCGCAAAGGGTTCCGCTGGTTCATCATTCTCTGGTTATTGTGCTTTCCCCGGCATCTTTTGCGTAACTGCCGCGGTTCCATCGGGTGATATGAATGATGGCGAGGGTGATGATCAGAATCAGAGAAGAGACAGAGGAGAACTGCCAGAACACCCGCTGAACCGTACTGGTTGTCTCAAAGCCCCGGTAGATGAGCAGCGATTCGATCGTTCGGATCGCAACGAGAAGGACGATCGCGTTGAGCACCAGCACGGATTCCCGCTTCCGGTTGAGACGCTCGGCAAACACCAGCGTCAGACCGAAGATCAGAAAGTACATGGCTGTCGCATTGACGGTCTCATAGGGAGCGATGCCCCGGCACATGATGGAGGCGGTAAAGGCATAGATCGTCCAGAGATAATAGCGCCTGTCCTTTTTCCGGTAACCGACAAGACAATAGGAGATGATCGACAGAAAAGCGATGGAGGTGAGGATATAGGTTTCCTTCTCATAAGCGCTCGTGTCTGCGGTAAAGGAAATAAACAGTCCGACGATATTGGCGATGAGTCCGATGATGATCAGAATCATCTGGACGGTAAGTATGGTTGTATCTTCTTTTTTTACGGTGCGCATAACTTCCCCCTGAACCCTGTTTTAGATTATAGCAGGGATTATTTCTTTGCGGAAACGAAGAAAAGGCACAGATGTGCGTTCACAGGATCTGAGCAGTCTAGAAGATTGATTTCGGAGATTTCCATGAGAATCATCCGACGGAAGGAGTAAGTGAAACTGCGAAAAACCTTATAAATAAAGGGCTTCTGAGGTTTATTTAAAGAAAAAAAGAATGCAGTGATTGCAATCCTGCATTCTTAGCTAGGAGCGAACGAGGGGAATCGGACCCCCGTGTCCACCTTGGCAAGGTGGCGTTCTACCATTGAACTACGTTCGCATATGGCGGTTCCGACGAGGATCGAACTCGCGATCTCCTCCGTGACAGGGAGGCATGTTAGCCACTACACCACGGAACCATAGATGGCGAAGCAGGAGGGATTTGAACCCTCGCGCCGGTTTCCCGACCTATGCCCTTAGCAGGGGCACCTCTTCGGCCTCTTGAGTACTGCTTCACTCTGCCAAGCGCATGTTCTCTTCAACAGTGCTTTCAAATAATACCACACTGTTTTCGAAAAGGTCAATACCTAATTTGCGTTTTTTTTCTACATTTTTTTTACGGCTCAGAAAGACATAATCCATGGAAGAAAACAGAAGAAAAAGCAGGGCAGATTCTTGCAGAAGATTCTGGCTGTGTCTGTGAGGTCCGATGGCCTT
>JAFWCM010000098.1 GCA_017536885.1 Solobacterium sp. | reverse complement strand
GATGAGGGGAATCGGACCCCCGTATGCAGCTTGGAAGGCTGCCGTTCTACCATTGAACTACATCTGCGTACGTATCGTTTCGCGATACGTATGTTATTATATCCATCCCTTGGCAGGATTTCAACGAAAAATTTTCTTTTTTGCACACTCTTTTTTCAGAGGCTGTAGAACTCCTCTTTCTTCGCGCGGATTTCATCCAGAAGCGGGGTGTAATCCATGTCCTTCTTTGCCCGAAGCAGCTCGGTGAGTTCCGCTACCGGTTTGTACAGCGGCGTCAGAGACAGGTTGCCCAGTACTCCCTTGAGGGCATGGGCGGCTTTGAAGCCGTCTTCCAGCCGGCCTTCCCTTACCGCGGCATCGAGCTGATCAAAGCCGGGGTCGGCTTTGATCTTGTCGATCATGCGAAGATAAAACGCTTCGTTTCCGGCGCATCTTGTGACGCCGTCATCCACATCGGCTCCGAATTGTCTGAGACTTTCAATTGTCATAATATCCTCCCTTTTCAGTATACGGCACAGGCGTCACCGCCGCTTTCGCTGACTCGTTCCATGGCTGAAACAGCCTTGTCATAGAGCGATCCGGAAGTGCCCCTCTTGTCTCCGAAGGCAGCGCCGATGCTCAAGGAGACCGGCGGCACATTGCGGTCCGGATGTTTGAGCAGATAATTCACATAAGAAGACTTGTTGATGATCATCTGCGACAAAGAGGAATTCGCCCGGGTCAGGATAACCGCAAACATGCCTTCGCCCATACAGCAGACGCTGTCGGCGGAACGGAAGTTGCGGCTGAGCACCTCCGCCGCATGGCGGATCGCCTTCAGCACCCCTTCTTCTCCCTGCTCCTTGCGCAATTGATCGAGATGATCGATCTTTGCGGTCAGAACCGCCACATGGTTCTGATCCACCCCGCCTAACAGCAGAGCGAATGCCCGGCGGTTGAACAGGCGGGTATTGCGGTCGAAATACGCTTCATAGAGCTTTCTCTGCTGCAGGGAGAGATTGCCTGCCTCTGCTCTTTCGTGGCTTGCACTGATGAGGCGCAGCTGGGAAGACTTCGGAAGATTCGGCATCAGGTCGATTTCCTTCTCCTGATCCTTCCGTTTTAACAGGAAGGGTTCAAATTCCTCGGCGGGAACCGGTCTTGAGAAATAGTATCCCTGTACGATGTCACAGCCCAGTTCCTTCAGCGCTTTGAGCTGTTCTTCTGTCTCCACTCCCTCGGCGATCGTAGGCACCGCCATATAGGATGCGATGTTGAGGATGACCTCGAGAATCCAGGTATCCCCGCTGTGGCTGAAGGCATTTCGGATAAACTGCATGTCGAGCTTCAGCGCATCCACCGGAAGGGTGGAGATCATGTTCAATGAAGAGTAACCGGTGCCGAAATCATCCATTTCGATCTTGAAGCCGAGTTTTCTGAGCCTTGTCACGGTTTCGATGATCTGGCTGCTGTCCTGGGTATAGGCAGACTCGGTGATCTCAAGAAGGATATCCGAGCTTGAGAGATTGTATTTCTTTACAATATCTGCGATCTCATCCACCAGATGCGGGTCATACATGTCAATGCGGGAGACATTGACCGATACCGGCACCGAATAGCCGAGCCTATCTTTCCAGTCGCGGATCGCGGCTGCGGTGCTCTCCCAGACAAAGCGGTCCAGGGCATAGATGAGGCCGTTTCCTTCAAACAGCGGTATGAAGTTGCCCGGGGAGATGAATCCCAGCGTCGGATGAACCCATCTGACCAGAGCTTCGGCGCTGGTCAGTGTCGGCACATCCGCCCGGATATCGAACTTCGGCTGGAAAAACACCTTAAACTGCTTTTCCCGGATCGCGGCCGCAAAGTCGCTGACCAGCTGTTCGTTATAGAGATCCTTTTCATGCAATGCGTCATCATAGCAGGCAGAGGTCTTGGTCACCGAGGAACGGATCGTATCGGCGGCCATCTGCGCCCGGTCAAAGCGGCGCTCAATATCGAGCTTCCGGTCCGCTCCGGAATAGATGCCCATGCGAAGGCGCACCGCAGAGCCCCCTTCCGGACTCAGTGAATCGGCTGCTTCGGCAGCCTTTTCCAGCATCTTTTCGCAGTCGAAGCCATGCGGGACATAGACCATGAAGGTATCCGCTTCTCTTCGGCATACCAGGCCCCCGGTTCCCTTCAGGGATTCCTTCAGGGCAGAACCGATCTTTCTCAGCATCTTGTCGCCATAGCGGTTTCCGAAGCGCTCGTTGATCATGTGGAAGTGGCTGACATCCACGATCACTGCATCGGTTTCGGTATCCGGATGGCGGAGTTCGAACTGTCTTGCATAACGGTAGAAATAATCCCGGTTATACAGTCCGGTCAGAGGATCGCGTTCGGTGGAACTGATCGTCTGGCGGTCTTCATAGAATTCAATCGTCCGGTTGACCCGGGCTTTGATGACTGCCGCCTGCGGGTATGGTTTGGGGATGAAATCACTGGCACCGAGATTCAGGCACTCCACCTCCGAGTTCTGATCGGAGGTCAGCACGATGACCGGCGGAAACCTGCCCTCCCCGTCTTCCTTCATCCGTTTCAGAATCTCGATTCCGGAGAGCTCCGGCATCAGAAGATCGAGAAGAATCAAAGACAGGGTTTCCCTCTGGTCGAGAATCCTGTCATATGCCTCTCTGCCGTTTTCGGCGAAGAGAATCTTATAATCGTCTTTCAGGATTTCATACAGAATCTCACGGTTGATCTCTTCGTCTTCCGCAATCAGAATCTCCCGTTTTCCGTATCCTAGAGACAGCTCGGCATCGTTGTACATAGTGTCACCCTTTCCGATTTCTCCGGCCTGGTAAGGCCTGTTCATCCGGTCCTTCCATAATAGTTTTACCACATTAACCGCTGTATTGCTTTGTCTTCCCCCTCTGAGTGGAAATGCGGTTCAGTCCTTTTTCTCGCGGGAAAGATGAATTCCGTCCCGGCGGATCTTTTCCATCGCTTCTTCCCACTGCTTCTTTGAGCGGTTCAGCGCGGTGCGGCTGAAATCCCTGGCGACCTCCTTGGTCTGGGAACCGTCACTGGAGAGGTTTTTCAGGAATTCGATCAGTACGGAGGATTTCAACAGCTGATCGATCGTCTCCGCTCCGCCCGATTCCATCGCATCGAAGAGTTCGCTCACGAAGTTCTTCCGCTCATCGCGGGTAAGATCCTTCATCATCTCCTTAAAGGTATCGATGATGATCACCGCCCTGGGATCGAGGGCACTGGTGTAGAGAAAGCGGGGCCCCTTCACCTTCCAGGAGACGAGATCATGCTGGAGGATGTTGTTCTGAACGCTGAGAACTATGCGCTTGTCTTTCACGTCTCTGGCAAAGAGGTTGCCGATTAGGCCGTAGTGGGGCGTAAAGCAGACCAGGAGATGATCCATGGAAGCGATCGTTTTCAGATCAAAGACATCCGCCGCAAACCCGGGGGCGTCAAAACTGTAGATCTGCAGGATATGGCGCTTCATCTCCTCATCGAGAAGAGAAGAGGCGTAGACGGCAAGGTTGCCGCCCTTGGAATGGCCGCCGAGATAGTAGTCGCGGTTTTTCACCATTGTCGTTTTCAGGTATTCCACGGCTTTGTCCTGGGACGGGATATGGGTGAAGGACATCATGAAATCCTCCTTCCATCCGATAATGCTGTTGTCGGTGCCGCGGAAGGCAATAAAGCTTATGGTAGGGCTCAGTTCAAAATGCATCGCGGAAAACTGGATCGTCTCGGCATCAAAAACATCCGCATAATACGTGACCACAAGATCTCCGAACCGCTTTGAGCCGGCAGCGGCTTCGACAAAGTCCTGCTGGCCGCCGATCGCGTTTAACAGGCGATAGCAGTCTTTGGCAACGATCTTCCGATAGGCATCGCGGAAGGTGATGCCGTTGCCGCTCATGGGCTCCAGGACTCTGGAAAGATCGACATAGCAAAGCTCGCACAGTACGGCGCTGTCGAGTTCATTCAGCGGGACAACACTGAAAGGAAGATCCCCGCGCCAGCGAATGTAATCTTTCAGAACTTCATCACTCATGCCCTATACTCCCGTTTCTTCCTTTATTGTAAAAAAGAATGCATGCTTTTATAAAGAAAAAGCCGGGGCTTCCGGCTTAGCCTTACAGTTCCACCAGTTCCGCAAGATCGTAGATCAGCTGTTCGCTCTTCTCCCAGCCAAGGCACGGATCGGTGATCGAGAGGCCGTATTCGCTGTCCTCCGGCTTCTGACAGCCGTCGAGCAGGTAGCTTTCGATCATCAGTCCCTTGACGAGATCACGGATGTCGGGGTTCACCCGGCAGCTGTGCATGACATCCTTGGCAATGCGGATCTGCTCGTTATACTGCTTTCCGGAGTTGGAATGGTTGCAGTCGACAAGAACAGAGGGATTGGCAAGATTTGTCTTTTCATACGCATCCAGCAGGCTTCTGAGATCTTCATAGTGGTAGTTCGGCATGGAGTTGTTGAACTTGTCCACATATCCGCGAAGAATCGCATGGGCGAGCGGATTTCCGGTGGTGCGCACCTCCCAGCCGCGGTAGACGAAGTTCTGCGGGTTCTGGGCAGCCGTGATGGAATTCATCATGACCGAGATATCACCGCCGGTGGGATTCTTCATGCCGGCGGGAATGCCGATGCCGCTGGCGACGATACGGTGAAGCTGGTCTTCCACCGAACGGGCGCCGACGGCGACATAGCTCAGAAGGTCGGAGAGATAGCGGTGGTTTTCCGGATACAGCATCTCCTCGGCACAGGTAAAGCCGGTCTCTCTTGCGACTCTGGTGTGCATTTCACGGATCGCGATGATGCCGGCGAGCACATCTTCCGTCTTATGCGGGTCCGGCTGATGCAGCATGCCCTTATAGCCGGTGCCCTTGGTTCTCGGCTTGTTGGTATAGACGCGGGGAATGATGAAGATCCGGTCTCTTACCTTCTCCTCTACTCTGGCAAGCCTTGTCATATAATCGAGAACCGCATCTTCGCGGTCAGCCGAACACGGCCCGATCACGAGAAGAAGCCGTTTGTCTTTCCCTTCGAAAATATCCTTGATCTCCTTATCTCTTCTCTCCTTGAGTTCCTTGAGATTGGGAGCCAGGGGAAACTGTTCCTTCAGTTCCGCAGGCGTAGGCAGCTTGCGGATAAATTCCATCTGCATTTCCATTTTCAAATACCTTCCTTCAAAGAAAAACCGTGCAGGTCCTACACGATTTTACGGGATAATGACCGGTACTTCAAGAACCGCGCTTACTTATGCTCCCCTTCAAACCCGATAATCATCCCTCCCCGTTCGGCATAATACGAACAGAGTGCGGTCATCGGGATCACAGTGATATCGGCATTCGGATATCTGGCAAGCACTGCGGCTTTGAGATTTTCCGCCGCCTCGGTATTGAGGCAGTGGGAGATTCTGACCTTTCCGCCCCGGTAGCCCATCTTCACCATCTCATCGACGATCTTGGAGATGTTCTTGCGGGGACCGCGGACATACTGAATCGGCTTGATCGTGCCCTGCAAGGTCGGCTTGCCGATAAAGCGGATGTTCAGAAGATCGGCGAGCTTGGCAACCGCCATCGGAACCCGGCCGTTCCTGGCGAGGTTCTGCACGCATTCCAGAGAAAACAGAAGATGCGTGACCTGGTGGTATTCCTCGATCTGTGCTTTGATCTCTTCAAAGGAAAGGCCCTGTTCCATGAGCTCGACGAGCCGTTCGATCAGCAGTTCCATTTCACCGCCGGTGGAAAGAGAGTCGATCACATGGATTCTCGCATCGGGGTTTTCTTCCTGAAACTGCTTGGCGGCAATCTCCGCCGAGTTATAGCTTCCGGAAAGCCCGCTGGTAATCGTGATGCCGAACACACAGTCGGCTCCTTCAAATGCCTGCAGATACTCTCCCGTGCTCGGACAGGAGGTGCTGGTCTTTTTGCTGTGCTCGATCGCATTCACCATTTCGGAGATATCCGTGCCCGGAATATCGGTATATTCTTTCCCGTCAACCATAATCCGAAGCGGAACGGTTTTATATTCAATACTGCCCGGAATCTCAAACAGATTGGAAGTTGAGTCCGAAACGATTCTGTACTTCATAACTAACCTTCTTCCTTTCCCCATCCATGCTATAAGCACTCTGTTATCCTGTCAAGGGTTAATCAATAACCGATTTCATCTGGCCATGATCACAGCTTGCCGGTTCACGGATCCGTGCCGGCAATGTC
>JAFWCM010000097.1 GCA_017536885.1 Solobacterium sp. | reverse complement strand
AGTATTCCATGATTTTACGGCCGACAAATCCTTTGGCGCCTGTCACAAGCATCTTCATAAAGTGATCTCCTTTCCTCTTCGATGTGCGTCAGCTTTCGAAAAAAGTCCGGACTCCCGGACTGTTGAAGATCGGTTACTTCAGTTCATTGGTGTGCTTTGCCTTCTCCGCCTTGCGCCAGTCATCGCGATAGCCTCCCAGCGCATCCACGAAGCGTTTGGCCACATAATGAGGACGGGTGATCGCACTTCCCACCACAACGGCATGACAGCCGAGGAAGATGCATTTGATCGCATCTTCCGGGGTATACAGATGCCCCTCCATGATCACCACGGCCCTGCCTTCCATCTCTCTGCACATCTCTGCGACCATGCGGTAATCCGCGCCTTCGATATGCGCGGTCTCCTTCGTATAGCCATAAAGCGTCGGGGCAACGATCTCCGCTCCGTTGTCGCTTGCGCGCTTTGCCTCTTCGATGTTGGAGACATCCGCAAAGATCAGGTGATCGGGATATTTCGCCCGTACCTCTTTGATGAGATCCCAGGCCTGTGTACCTTCGTGGGTGGTCTGTGCCGTGCAGTCCAGGGCGATGATATCGCAGCCCGCCTCAACAATCGCATCCACTTCCTTCATGGTCGGAGTGATGAATACATCGGTATCATCATGCCATATCTTATAAAGACCGATGATCGGAAGATCGGGAATGGCCTTCTTCACCTGACGGATCTGTTCCGGGGAATTGATGCGCAGTCCGGCTGCGCCTGCCCATCTCGCACACTCCGCCATCTTGACCACCATATCCTCGGTGTAGATCGGCTCATCTTTCTGGGTCTGGCAAGAAACGATCAGTCCTCCTTTCAGACTGTCCAGCAATGCTTTTTTAATTGGATCCGTAGTAATCATGTATTATTTCTCCTTCACTATAATCATATTCCCCGAAAGATCGGAGCGCTTTGTTTCACTGGTGTATATTTTCTCAAAATCACTTACCTTCGCAAAGGTACATGCCGCAAGACACCCGAACTTCGAGGCATCCGCAAGCAGGATGTTTTTTCTGCTTCGTTTCATCACCGCCTGTTTCATGGCGGCCAGGGAAAAGTCCGCAGCCATGACATCCCCGCCGGAAAGGTCGATGGCACTGGCACTGAGAAACGCCGTATCAAAGCGGTAACAGTCCAGCATCTCCATTGCATATTCTCCGGCATTCATATCATACTTGCAATCATACTGACCTCCCAGCAAATAGACCGTGCATTTCGCATCCCGCTCTAGCCGCCGGATGAAGTACACCGACGGGGTGACGATCGATACATCCCTGTCCTTCAGCGCTTCCGCAAGACACGCGGCTGTTGTCCCGGTATCCGCAAACACCAGGGAACCATCCCTCACAAGAGATGAAGCAGCCATGGCAATCCTTCGCTTTTCTTCGGCGTGCAGGGATTCTTTTTCAAATACCGCCGGCTCTGTCTTTTTGGAAAGCAGGGCATTCAGTTCGGGCAGCGAGGCACCGCCGTGTTCCCGTTTCAGAAGGCCGCTTTCTTCCAGACGGGCAAGATCCCGCATGATGCTGGAGCGGGAAGCGTTCAGTTCCTTCATCAGTTCTCTGACCGACACAAATCCGCTCCTGCGGATCTTTTCCATGATCAGTACCTGACGTTCCTTCTCTATCATCGCTCATCCTCCGATCGACACAAGATCATCCCGGTACTTCTCCAGTTCTCCGGAGGAAAGAGATTTTTCCTCATCATAGCGGTAGCTTCTCTGAAGCTGATGCCATTTGGTCTTGCCGAAGTTGTGGAAGGGAAGAAGATTCACTCCCCTGACCGGATAGGATCTCACAAAGGCAAGAATCGCATCGAGATCTTCGAGATTGAAGCCGGGAATCACCGGAATTCTCGCGATCACGTCCCTTCCCCGCTGACTGCAGATCAGCTCAAAATTCTCTTTGATCGTTTCGAAGCCGGCGCCGGTCACCTCTTTCAGTTTTGCGGCATCGATGTGCTTGATGTCAAAGAGAAAGAGATCGACATACGGCGCCGCTTCGCGAAAGCGCTGCTTCGAAACCATGCCGGTGGTTTCAATCGCCGTATGAAGTCCGCATTGCTTTGCGGCTTTCAGAAGCGATACGGCATCCTTCTGAAACAGCGGCTCACCGCCGGAGAACGTCACTCCGCCGCCGCTTTCCTCATAGTAGTCGATATCCTTGAGCACTTCCTTCAGAATCTCTTCTTCGCTCATCGCCGTTCCGTTGACCGACAATGCCTGGGCGGGACAGTTCTGCACACAGGTGCCGCAGACAATGCATTTCGTCCGGTCAACGGCATAGCTGCCCTGTTCAAAGCTGACCGCATGAACCGGGCAGACCTTCTCGCATTCCCGGCAGGAAACGCAGACGCTCTCCTTATGCATGATCAGCGGTTCAGTGCTCCATGTCTCGGGATTGGCGCACCAGGGACAGTGCAGGGGACAGCCTTTGAGAAATACCGCCGTCCTGATTCCCGGGCCGTCCTTGATCGCAAAGCGTTCGATGTTCGATACGTTAATCATACAATTCCCTGCTCAGCAGCTCTTCCTGCACATGACGGTCGAGATTGACGAATACGGCGCTGTATCCCGCTACCCGGACAATGAGATCCCGGTGGTTTTCGGGATGAACCATGGCATCTTCCAGTTCGCCCGGATTCACGCAGGTGACCATCAGCTGACAGCCGCCCTTCTTAAAATACGTTCTCCACATCGCCCGCACCTTCGCTTCATCTTCCTTCATCATGCGCGGGGTGAACTTCATGTTCTGAACCGAGCCCGCATGGTATTTCGCATCGAATTTCGCAAGGCTGTTCATGCATGCGGTGGGGCCGTTCTTCGCGGCGCCGCCGACCGGATTGTTCGCCGGGTTCATATACATTCCCTTCTTACGGCCGTCGAGGCTGGCATCCGTCTTTAGTCCCCAGTCGGTATTGGTCTGATTGTTTGAGATCACAATCAGGTAGTAGCCTAGCCCCTCGCGGATTCCGCGGTCCCGGATGCCTTTGGCGACATATTCATAAAGATCATTCGCAAGTTCATCCGCCTCTTCGAGGTCGTTGCCGTATTTCGGTGCCGCCAGAAGGTCGTTTCTGATCAATGTGTTCCGCTTGCCTTCAAAATCGGCCAGGGCCGCATCATTGAGTTCTCTCAGCGTGTATTTCTTTTCTTCAAACACCAGCTTCTTAATCGCAACAAGGGCATCGCTGGTGTTGATGTTTCCGTAGGTCTCGTTGGTTCCCCCCAGGATCTCCACACCGCCGTCCAGCAGCGCTTTCCCCCGGGCGATGCAGTCATCCATCAGGATTGAGGTGAACAGGAAGCTGACTTCCCGGTTCATGACCTCATAGCTGTATTTCTGCGCCTTCACACTGAGGTCGAAGTAATAGTCAAGAAGTGCCTTGTACTGATCATAGAATTCTTCAAAGGTATGGAATTCCTCCAGAGGCTTTACCTGAACCGGACCCGACTTCACGATTCCGTCCATCGGATCTCTTCCTTCATTCAATGCCAGCTGCAGGATTTTCAAGAGGTTCAGAAGGGTGTTGGGGGTGCCGACACTCTTGCCCTGGATCACGAATTCCGTACAGCCAAACGGCACATACTGCTCGGCTCTTTTCCGGTCGATGCGCATGCCCCAGGCAACCGCATCCACATTTACATCATCGTTGTACAATGTCGGATAGGTTGATCCGCTCGCCAGGCAATGATAGGCCATATCAAGGATGTCCTTCGGGGTGGTGTGATCAAAGCGCAGGGTGAACTGCGGTTCCACATAGCGGCAGTGCTGTGCCACCTCGAGACAGAGGCGGGCAAACAGATCGCATGCCTCAACGTCCTCTCTTCCCTGGCCGCCGACGATGATGCGGCCGTTGACCGTCGTCCGGCGGTTTTCGATCAAGGTCCAGAGGGAAGTGACAATCTCTCTGGCCTTTTCCCAGCTCAGCACACCCCGGTCAAGATCCCGTTTCAGATACGGCCCCAGTACAATATCCAGTCGGCCGTAGTTGATACACCCGGCGCAGAGCGCAAACAGCCACATCAGCTGCAGGGCCTGGGTGAAGGTTTCCGGCTTGTGAACGAGGATCGCTTCAAGATCCCCTTTCATCCGGATCAATTCTTTTTTCCGCCCTTCGTCCGCCTCCGCCATTGCCTCTTCGACCAGTTCGATTTCTCTGCGGATCACGTCTTTGAAAAGATCCATCGCACCAAGACTCGCGTTGATGAACTCATTGTCTTCCGCCTGCTTTAACTCTGCGATTAGGCCGTTTACGCC
Source organism: Solobacterium sp. (assembly GCA_017536885.1). Classification (GTDB taxonomy): domain Bacteria; phylum Bacillota_I; class Bacilli_A; order Erysipelotrichales; family Erysipelotrichaceae; genus Bulleidia. The sequence continues at coordinate 19,649 of JAFWCM010000097.1, read as the reverse complement.
GAGCCGTACGAGTTTTGCGTAGTCGAGCATCATGCCGGAAAGCCGGGCGGTCGCCATAAAGGGATACTTACAGTCGATAAATCTTCCCGTGGTTGTTTCATTCAGCACATCGGCGCAATACAGGGCTTTGACATCATGATCCTGCCAATAGTCGTAGAGCGCCTGAACACGCTTCTTTTTCTCTTCGTCTTCCAGGCGGTCCATAAACGCCCGCAGTTCATGAAAGACGCAGTAGTGACCGACCCCGCCGATCGAGGTTACGGATCCGAATCCGATCGGCAGAAAGTCCAGCCGGCCGGCGATCAGATCCTGCGGTTCGATGCTTCGAAACATCGCGGGAAACAGCACCTTCAGGCAGTTCAGCTCCCGCTGTGCCTTGCCGAGGTGTTCGCTCTCGCGATGCGCTTGGGTATATGCCTCCATGATCGCAAGCTGCTCGTCTGTGCTCTTTTCACAGGGCAGCCGTTTTGAGACACTGACATTCTGTTCACCTTCAATGTTAATCCGTGCCATAAAACAATCCTCACTTCAATTCTGAGTATAATGAACCTTTTCAGGCAGTCAACCACTTTTGTTCATATTTGTTCACTTTTATTCACTGCAGAACGGTTCCCCCGAACCGGCAGACCGCTCTCTCCCAAAGGGAAAGCATAAATACGGAATAATGCTTGTAATGAAGCCAATGAACGGAGGTAAACCATGACACTGCAAAAACTTCTTTCTTCGCTCCTGTTCACCTGTCTGTTATCCTCCTGTGCCGGGTCGGCTCCCGGTTCTTCCCCGCAGCCTTCCGCAGCGCCGGACAATCAGGAGAGCACAGAACAGGCAAAGATTGAAAATATCGAAATCAAAATGAATCAGGTGTTTCATTCCACGGATATCCAGGTCGATTACAGCGAGCTGGAGAAACGCGGGTTTGCCTTCGGCGACAGTCTTACCCTCACCTTCTCCAACGGAACGGTGATCGATGATCTGCCGTATTACAACGGATATTATGCAAAAATCGGAAATCCGGTCGCGGTCTAATATCCCGGACTCTACGGTCTCAACTTCGCCCTGAACCTCGGCAGAAGCACCTGGGAGACCTATGGATTTCAGGAAGGCGATTCGGTAACGATCGAACTCAGGGAAAAAGGAAAATACAAAAATGAGCAGGAAACCTTCGCTCAGACCCATTCCGACGACCTCGAAGACTATCCGAGTCCGGAGCGCTTCGCCAACTTCCGCGCGCTTGCCGGCGGCAGTCTTCTTCCCGATTTCGTATACCGGTCGGCGACGATGACCAGCAGCTCGATGAACCGTGCCGCTGTCGTGGATGACCTTGCGGAGAAGTACGGAGTCAAAGCGGTGCTTGATTTCTCCGATACGCAGGAGGATCTGCAGAAATACCGCGGGGAATCCACCTGGTCTTCCGACTATTTTGACAAGCTGGAAGAGAGCGGAAAAGTAAAACTGGTCGGTCTTGGGGGTGAATCCCGCCTACGAGGAATTCCATAAAGATCTTTCCGAAGCCCTGTACTGGTTGACCCTCAGGAGGGCCCGTATCTTATCTTCTGCATGGAAGGAAAAGACCGCACCGGCTATGCGTCCTCATTGATCGAAGCCCTCTGCGGAGCGGACTATGACGACCTTCTTTCCGACTATATCAAGACCTATGAGTACTATTACGATATGACGGAAACTGCCAAACCCGAGCAGCGCCGGGCAGCGATCGAAACCTCCTTCGATCCGATCATGGAGATCATGTTCGAGATGAAGCCGGGGGAAGATCTCAAAACCCTCGGCTATGCGGAAAGAGCCCGGCTCTTCCTGCAGAAAGGCGGTCTTTGCGACGAGCAGATCGATGAGATGGTTCGGGTATTCACCGGCAAACAATAAGCAGTCAATCGGCGGTCTGTCCTGACCCTCTCTCATGTTTCAGCCCATTATGAAAGCGCCGGACTCTGTGTACATCAGAGCCCGGCGCTTCTTCTGTAATTGTTATACCGCAGGCATCAGGGATGCGGTCTTTACCAGTAATAGATGACGACGGGATCGCTCTCTTCCGCAAGCTCTCCCTTTTCAAACCGGGATGTTCCGTTAATCGTCACGCGTACGATCTCCTCATCTCTTGCAAACAACGGCCTGCCGCTTTTCTGACGCTCCGCAGTCACATTGGTGAAGCCGCTCGAGGTAAATGCCTTGTATACGTCATAGGCATTTTTGCCGATGCAGTAGGAGTAGGATTCGGGAATTCTCACCTTTCCCGGAAAGCGGGAACGCACTTCTTCCGAGGAATACGGAGAGTAATAGGTCAGAGTGATGCGGGAATTCTTTCGCAGCCAGCTGTATTCCGGAAATCCCGGCTGATCCTCGACGGCGACGGCGGTCACCTGATCGCACCGCAGGCCGGGATCCCCGTCCATGATGCGGTTCATCGTGATATTGCCTATCCCTGCTTTTTCAAAGCGGCTGCGCACCTCGGAAACATCTTTTCCGATACATCCCTCCGCAGAGAAGGTCATCGGCACATATTCGTGATCCGTTCCGGCTTCCTCTTCGGCAAGGTACAGCCTGATCTTCAGGAAATCCTCCGTCTTTCCCCAGACATCCGCCTCATAGGCGCGGATTGCGGTCAGGGGATGGCGCTGGTTGGCAAGGATCAGGGTTTCGAGGGTCTGGTTCCAGGCATCATCCTTCACAAACTGACGGTATTCTTCCGCCTGTTTCAGAAACACTTCCTTGCTTGCGTAATCGTTGATTCTCTGATCAAGGCCGGCAAACCGCATGCATACCTCAACCATCTTATCCGGAGTGCCGTCATAGACGATGGCTGCCCGGTCGGCGGAAAACTCACTGCACCGCATCCAGTAGGCAAAGGCATACTGCAGCGGCAGGGAGATCAGACTGCCGAGTCCGGAAAGCGCTGCGGCGCCGGCCATGATCACGCTGCCCATGGTCGTATAGAGCGTATGATGGCAGACGATGTGTCCGCACTCATGCGCAAGTACCGTGGGAATCAGCTCTTCCGGCATCGTCTCGATGAGCCCCGAGGTCAGAACGATAAACGGCTCATTGTCACCATAGGTATAGGCATTGGGCTGCACATTCAGTTCGATGTAGAGTTCCGGCACCGCGATGCCGAGTTTCTCACAGATCGGCACCAGCATCCTGTGATATTTGGGAAGCTGCTCTTCCGATACCCGAAGCCTGGAAGAAAGATTCAGAATGCGGAACTGCTTCTCATTCCACACCTTCATAAACCCCTTGATAAACGGGGTGAACCCCGGAATGGATTTCAGGGTGTCAAGCGCTGCCTTATCAGACTCATGAATAAAAAAACCCGGATCAACAGACATAAGATATCCTCCTGTCTCTTCTGCAGAAATTATACTATTACTTTCCGCAAGCGGGCCGCATCCGTTTTCTCTCCAAGTGCTCTTGTGAGATAATGGCAGAGATAACCGGAAAGAGATACCTATGAAGAAAAACAAAACGCTTCTGATCATAACAACGGCATTGTGCCTTTTGCCGATCGCTCTCGGGCTTCTGCTCTGGAACCGGCTTCCGGAGCAGATTCCTGTGCACTGGAATTTTCAGGGCGAAGCAGACCGAACCGCAGGAAAAGCGTCGGCGGTATTTTTCCTGCCGGCAGTAATCACTGCCGTGCATCTGCTCTGTGCCTTTGTCACCCGCAATGACCCCAAACACTCAGTGATTCCCGATAAGATCATGGGGCTGGTGCTCTGGATCTGTCCCCTGCTTTCAATCTTCACCTCGTTTCTGACCTATACCGCAGCCTTCGGTCTTTCGCTCAATGCGAATCTTGTCATGAGCATCTTTCTCGGCTTACTGCTGATCAGCGTCGGTTCCTATCTGCCCGAATGCCCGCACAACTATACGATCGGAATCAAGCTTCCCTGGACGCTTGCGGATGAGGACAACTGGAAGAAGACGCATGCCCTGGCCGGACCGCTCTGGATCGCCGGCGGCTTTGCGATGATTCTCACATCCTTTCTCAACATCCAGAGTGCCAATCTGCTGATCCTGATTCTCATCGCGATTGCGGTGATTCCTGCGGTTTACTCCTGGCGGCTTTACAAAAAGAAATCCGCTGACGGAAAAGCGGAATGATATCCGGCAGGATCTGCCCGGAAGTGATGAAACGCACACCCGCCATGCCTGCATGGTAGAAGTGATGCAGTGAACCATGCCAGACAGGAACCTCCTGCCGAAACCGGAGCCAGGCCATGAATCCTTCACCGGATCACCATCACACCTGCAAGTATGTTATCCGTCTTTGTGCTGCTCAGCGATGAATCCAAAGGATGCATGCATGGAAATAAATGATCCCTTCCGCTTCTGATAAACAGAATTTCTTTGACAAGCTTAAAGTTCAACCTTAGATTTTCTAAAGTTGAACTTTAAATCTGTTCCTCTTTTCTTCGGAAGCTGACGTAAATACGGATGAAAGAAACAGACAGGTAACGGAATTCTTCTGTGACCCCGGAATATAATTCATCTGCAGGTTTATCAAATCCAGCTGCCGGAAACTGATCATTTACAGCATATCAAAGACGCGGTGGACCGGATCCTGCCGAAGGAAAAAGCGATTCGCTCCGGAAGAAGCCGCATCCAGGTTTCCTATCCATACCAGCGCAAAAGCAGAACTCCGGATCTCATCGCCTGTCCGTACTTCCGGTATTTTCAGAACCGGGCGGTCGCAGCTCACAAAGATCATCAGTGAAAAACGACAATCGCATTTGCGGATCTCTTCCCGGCCTGAAATTCGCGCGTTCCCTGACTTCCGGCAAAGGGGCAGAACGCTGTGATTTCCTCAGCCGAAACCTGTGATTGCATGATTCATGCATTGCCGGAATGATCAGATTGATCTTCTTTGATTATCGCTGTTCCTTCTCCATCAGGACCGCACAGCCGAGAATCATCACCGCTCCCAGGATTGCCGGGACGCTGATCGGTTCTTTCAGCACAAGCACCGATACCGCAAGCGCGGTCAATGGATCGATATAGCTGAGCAGCGAGACGGTCTGCGCCCTGAGCTTTGTCATACTGCCGAAATACATCACATAGACCAGCCCCGTATGCACCACCCCGACCAGAAGGATCAGGGCAATGACGGTCGGATTCCATTCCGTATGGGAAAAGGAACGGGTGAGCAGAAGATAGGGAATCAGGACAATCGCCGCGGTGAGCAGTTCGATCATGGTGCGCCGGTAGACATTTTTCTGTCGGCATTTTTTATTGAAGATCACCACCAGGGCATAAAAGCACGCCGCACAGAGACCGCAGGCAATCCCGCGCAGGTCCTGAGCACCCGATCCGCTTTCAAGCACTCCCGAAACCAGCACCATCCCCGCAAGGGATCCAAGTCCGCACAGGATCTTTCTGCCGCTCAGGGATTCATTGAACAGAACCGGAGAAAGAAACAGAACAATCGTCGGCTCCATGTAGTAACAAAGAGTCGCCTTGGCGATCGTGGTGAAGCGGTATGCCTCAAACAGGAAGATCCAGTTCAGTCCCAGCACGATTCCCCCGGCAAATAACAGCGGATCGATCTTTCCCGAAGAAACAGCGCCCCCCTTCCCGGTAAGCTTTGTATAGAGAAACAGCGAAGCGGCGCCGATCAGGCCGCGGAAAAAAGCCAGCAGCTCCGAAGAGACGGGAATCCACCGGCGGAAGATGCCGATCGTGCCCATCAGAACCATGGACAGAATGAACTGTAGAAGATCGCTGTTTCTCTGCATTTCTGTTTCCTCTCGCTTTTTACAATATCAGAAAATACGGACGGGCATGCATGTCAGGCAATGAAATCATTTCTGCATCAGCGATGCTTTTTCTCTTCCGTCCCCTGTCTTTCGTGGTACGGTAATGAAAAAGAAGGAGACAATCTATGCTTTTCATCTGCTATCCGAAATGCGGCACCTGCCGCAAGGCCAGAAAATACCTCGAGGAACACGGCATTCCCTTTCAGGAACGGCTGATCCACGAAGAACCGCCCACCGTGAAAGAGCTTCGCACCTGGCAGAAAAAGAGCGGCCTGCCGCTGCGGAAGTTCTTCAACACGAGCGGAAAGCTGTACAAGGAGCTGAATCTCAAAGACAGGCTCAAAACGATGAGCGAAGACGAGATGTTTGAACTGCTAGCCAGCGACGGCATGCTGGTAAAGCGGCCGATCCTGACGGATCAGGAAAAGGTGCTGGTCGGCTTCGATGAAGCTGCCTACAGCACCCTGAAGTAATCCTCCGGTTCTTCTGAAGCGGTCCCACGGATCGCTTTTTTCTGATCAGGAAACGATGACAGGCTTAGCGTCGCGGAGGCGTTCCTTCCGCTCGGCTTCCTCTTCCTGAATCAGCTGTTTTTCCACGAGCTTTGCGAACTTTCCGTTCATCTCCATCAGCTCCTCAAAGGAGCCCTGTTCGGCAATCCGGCCTTCTTCGAGCATGAAGATCTTATCGCATCCCTCTACCGTAGAGAGACGGTGTGCGACCATGATCACCGTGCAGGTGAGCTTGTTTACCGCCTCGAGCACCTGACGCTGCGTCACATTGTCGAGCGCGCTGGTCGCTTCATCTAGGACCAGGATCTTCGGCTTGCGGATCAAAGCTCTTGCGAGGAGTATTCTCTGCCGCTGACCGCCCGAGAAGCCGCTGGAATTGGATTCGGAAATCTCCGTATTGAGCTGCAGAGGCTGGGCGCGGATATAGTCTGCGATGCATGCCTGTTCCAGAGCCTTCCATACATCTTCTTCGGAGATTTCCTCTCCCATGGTTCCGAAGATCACATTGTCATAGATCGGTCCCGGAAAGAGCTTGGAGAACTGGAATACCGAGCCGATCTTCTGGCGCAGGGATTTCTGGTTGAGAACGCGGATATCCTTTTCGTCATAGTAGACGACACCGCTGTTGGGGGTTTCCATTCCCATGATGATTTTCAGCAGGGTGCTCTTGCCGCAGCCGCTCTCGCCGACGATCGCGATCTTCTGGCCTTCTTTGATATCGATCGAGACACCGCGCAGGCAGCCTCTCTGCTCATCATTGTAGGAGAAGTAAATATTCTCGGCCCGCACGTTTCCCTTGAGACTGCGCACGAATTCCGCGGAATCGTGGCGTTCCGCCTGCCAGGAGAAGATCGGTCTGACATTGTCCGCAAGGTTTCGCATGCGGAAGGCGGTGCTCATGACCGAGGTCAGAGTGCCGGCAACGCCGACCACCATCGAATACGAAGTCGCAAAGACCATGTATTCCTCCCGGGTAAGACCGTTGGTCGCGGTTAATCCCATCAGCGTCACAGTAGCGGCACTGGTCAGGAAGGTGATCAGGGCATCCTGGTGTTTCAGGAAAAACGGCTTGTTGTAGCTGTAGTGAAGGAAACTGCGGTAATTGTCCGCCCATCTGGCATAGACTGCCTTTTCGGCGCCCATGCCTTTGATCTTCTGAATGCCGCGGACCACGGAATAAAAGAAGCTGTTGTTTTCCATGTCGATCTTCATGACCCTGCGGTCGATGACCGCACTGCCGATCGCTCCGATGATTGAGACGGCGATCTTGAGAATGATGAAGATCAGCGCCGGTATATAGAGCTGAGGGGCAAGCGAATACATCTGGGTGAGATAGACACCCGAGAAGGAAAAGTTCAGAAGGATGTCCAGAAAGACATTGATGATCATCGCCGAAAGGTCTGTGCAGGAGGAGATCCGCCTGGACAGCTTGCCGGAGGAATTCTCCGAGAAGAAGTCCCGCGGCAGATTCAGAATCCTTGCCATGACCGCGGCCTGAATCCGGATGTTCACCCGGTTTTTCAGCAGTGCAAGCATCTTGTTTTTGATCACCATGAGCGCGCCGCGGGCAAGATTCAGGGTGAAGAACAGGGCAAATGCGTATTTCAGCCCCTGCATGTTCGAAGCGGGATCTTTCAGAAAGACGTCATATACCCACTTGCTGATGCGGGGCAGGATAAGACCGAGACCGACTGCCAGTGCGGTTGAGACGATCAGCCCGATGACATCGTAGACGGTCATGTACTTCAGGGTGTTGTAGAGAAAGGTCAGGAATACGGATTTGAATACCCGCAGCGGCTGATTCAATACATAACAGCCCTTCCGCAGGGAGCGGCAGTACTTTCGGTCGGCATATCCCGATTTCGATTCATGCGGGCAGTACCACCGGTAGCCGAGCAGGCTCGGCATCAGTGCGACGGCCTTGCCGTCGGCGCGGAATGCCAGGATATATTCCGAGTGATCGGCGGAAGCGTCCGCTGCCGATTCGGCATAGTGATACATGAGACCCAGGGGATCGAGCACCGCCTCCAGCAGGGCCTCCACGGAACGGAGTCCGTACTGCCGCGTCACGGACAGATGAAATTTGTTCAGCAGGTAGGCAAGCGCACTCTGAACATCATCCATCTCATTTTCGATCTTGCGGACAGACTCATCCTTGAGCAGTGCCTCATCCGCATACTTCTCCATGAGTATGTTGTTTTCTTCTTTTTTTCGTATGAGTTCGGTATAAATGCCCATAGGTACCTGCCTTACTGTGACCCGATCAGCGTGCGGTAGAGCCCTTCCTGGGCATACAGTTCGCTGTGGGTTCCTTCCTGAATGATCTTTCCCTTGTCCATGACATAGATTCTGTCGCAGTCGACGATCGTGGAAAGACGGTGTGCCACGATGACACAGGTCGTTCCCTTATCGCGGATGGATTTGATGACCCGGCTTTCGGTCAAAGCATCAAGCGCCGAGGTAAACTCATCGAGAAACAGCAGGGTCGGCTCATGCGCCAGGGCTCTCGCCAGTTCCATTCTCTGCAGTTCTCCGCCCGAGTAGTTGCTGCCGTTTTCCTTCATCATCGTTCCGTATCCGTCGCGGTCCTTGAGAATTCGGTTGTGAATCTGGGCATCTCTTGCAGCGAGGTAGATTTCATAGTCCTCGATCGTATCGTCCCACATGCGGATATTGGAATACACGGAATCCTCGAATACGACGCATTCCTGATCCACGGTAACGATCGAGGAATGGAATACCACATCGGGAATCTCGCTGCGCTTTAAGCCGCTGTAGAGCACTTCGCCGCTCTCCGCTTCATAGAGATCCGCCATGACCTTGAGAAGGGTGCTCTTGCCGCAGCCGGTGCCGCCGACGATCGCAACCATCTGACCCGGCTTAACCTCAAGACTGACATCAGTGAGGGCAAGGCTGTCGCCCTTGTTATACCGGTAGTTTACATTCTTCACTTCGATATGCCCCTTGAGCTTGTCGTAGTCCATACCGGGCTTCAGGGGGATATCCTCGCGCATCGGGCGGTTTTCCACATCGGCGACGCGCTCGATATTTGTCCGCATCTTCTGCAGTGAATTCACCGAGGAAAGCACACTGGTCATCGAATTGCGCACATTGTTGAGCACCGTGTTGAACAATGCCATGGCACCGATCGTAAACTGCCCCTGCGAGACAAACCATGCACCGAGGAACAGCTGGATGCCCTGCACGAGATAGTTATGAATATTGGTGACCATCATGATGGTTCGGCCGATCTGTAAGGTCGAGAGCTGGCTTTCATTAACCTGCTGCTGGGATTTGTACCACATGTTGAAGAAGGATTTCTCGGAGCCGGTGGATTTGATCGTATCGATCATGTTCATACCGTTGAGCACCGAGGAATTCAGCTGGTTGGCGCTGGTCGCCATGGAGCGGGAGATGATCGTGCTCTTTTCCTGAAGCTTGATCACAACGATGGAGTTCACCAGTTCGATTCCCACACAGATCAGCGCCAGGATCCGGTTATACGACAGCAGCAGGAAAAAATAGAATCCCAGCATCACGGCATTGATAATCCGGGGAACCAGGGAGTTGACCAGGGTATCCACAACCCGGGAATTGCCCGTGAGGCGCGCCATGATTTCACCGGTGCTGTACTGTTCGAAAAAGCGCAGAGGCTGAGAGAACAGCCGCTTGAACAGACTGCTTCCCGTATCGGCCAGAAGGTTCCGGCTGGCGCGGGTGGTGACCTCATCCTGGATGATGTCGGCAATCATCACCAGAACCATCAGGACATACAGGATACTGACGACGATCACCGCGGCATCGCTCCGGCTGACCGCTGCCCAGGGAAGAGTTACCTGATCCCCTTTCGCATTGACCACATCGTCCATCAATGTCTTCTGACCTCTGGAAACAGACATATCGAGCCAGATGGAAATCCCGGAGAAAATCGCCAGAATGATCATCGGACGGCGCAGTTTCTTCAGCCGGCTTTCCAGCAGGGAATACAGCGACGGCTTCTTTCCGCCCGGCTCAAATGCCGGCCCTTTGGAAAGCAAAATGGCCGTTCCGGTGTAATAATCCTCAAACTTTTCAATCTTGAGCTTATATTCTCCCTTGGCGGGATCCACGAGCGTGACAAGACCGTTGCTGTGAAACTTCTTTATGATTGTGTAATTCTTCTTTTTCCACTGCACAAGGAGCGGAAGCTTTTCCTTTCTCACCTCCGCAAAGCTGATCTTTACCGTTTCGGCATTGAGCCCGTAGTGCTCTGCGGCAGAACAGATCTGTTCGGGACTGGAGCCGTTGCGGGAACTGACACAGATTTCCCGGAGCTCTTCCATCGGCACATACCTGCCGAAATACCCCAGCATCATGTATAATGCCGCGGCTCCGTTTTCTCCTCTGGTCATCTGTATGCAAATAGGTATGTTCATTCCACTGTCCTTCCCGGCGAAAATGCATCGGCCCTTTTCAAATCATTATGCAGTCTCTTCATTCAAACCTCTGGTCAAGTGCATGCATTCCTGCAAAGAATAGCTTCGCCACTTCCTCCCGCTCTGCCCCAAGCAGCACCCGGCGCGGGTTCTCCGGCTCGGCCAGGTAGGTCGGGCCGCGGTCATCGCAGACCGTCATTCCCCGGGTATGCGCGCCCGAAAGCTCGATATCGACCTTCATGTCACGCCAGGAGAAGATTTCGGGAGAGAGCAGATACAGAATCGTTGTCATGTCGAATACCGCCGTGCGGTCCCAGCCGTTTTTCACCGCATAGCGGGAATAGTACTTCAGGATGTCATAGACAAGGCGGGAAACCTTTCCCCCGTCCTTCAGCGTCTCCTGTTCCGTTAACAGCAAACCTCCGGAAAAACAGGCCTCGATCGTCGCCATGGTGATCTTTGCGTCGCTGTCGAAGACGATCTTGGCGGCTTCGGGATCCGCATACATGTTGAATTCGCTTTTGGCCAGCGAATTGCCCGAGGCAAAGCTGCCGCCCATCATGACGATCTCTTCGATCTTCTCGAGTACCTGCGGCCAGGTTTTGAGAAGCACCGCAATATTGGTCAATGGCCCCATGGTCACGAGTGTGATCTTCTCTTTCGAAGAAAGAATCGTCTCCTTCAGAAACTCTATGGCGTGCTTTGCAAGAGGCCTCGAAACCGCAGGAGGATAGGAAAGAAGGCCGTCCAGCCCGGTTTCGCCGTGGTATTTGGCTGCGGTGTCGAGTTCCCTTACCAGCGGGCTTTCATATCCGGCCGCAACGGGAATCGAAACCCCGAGGTAATCCATGACCTTGAGAATATTTCCCGTGCAGTTCTTCGCGGTGGAATTGCCCGCCACGGTGGTAAAGCCCGCAATCCGGAAACGCTCCGGAAACGCGAGTGCCAGAAGAAACGCGACCGTGTCATCATGTCCGGGATCGCCGTCCATCAGTATAGTTCTCATCTTCTTCCTCCTGTGCTGAAATGAAGAATACCTGCATCCGCAGGCATCTTCATTTCTGGTTTTCCTCTTTCCCGCCGGCTGTGATCAGTTTCCGCAGTGTCGCATAGAGATGTTCCGGTTCCACCGGCTTGGAGAGGTGAGCATTCATGCCCGCCTGCAGGGAACGCTCGACATCCTCATCGAAAACGTTCGCCGTCATCGCAATGATCGGCACCGTCCTGGCGTCAGGTTTATCAAGAGAGCGGATCTTTCTCGTCGCGGTAAGACCGTCCATCACCGGCATGCGCACATCCATCAGGACCGCATCATAATAGCCATCCGGCTCCTCGGCAAACATCCGCACGGCTTCTTCGCCGTTGACCGCATGTTCGGCAAGCATGTCTTCCAGCATCAGGAGATCCTCGAGGATCTCGGCATTCTGCTCGACATCTTCCGCCATCAGGATCCGCTTTCCTTCCAGGAGATTCTCCTTGAGTTCCGGCACTTCCTCGACCGGCTTCTCATCGTGCTTTCCTTCCATCCGTTCGAGGAAGATCGAATGGATGATGCGGGAAACGCTGTCGGAATAGATCGGCTTGGCAAGGATGCCGTCAATGGCTTCCACGCCCTCTTCCTGTTCGATCGTATCCCAGTTGTATCCCGTGGTCATGATCACAGCGGTATCACCGTGATCAAATTTCCGCAGGGCATGAACGACATCCATGCCGTTCATCTTCGGCATCCGGTAATCGGTGAGCAGAAGCGCATACGGCTTTCCGCTCTCATATGCCACTTTCAGCTTCTTCAGGGCTTCTTTGGGATCCATGCAGGTTTCCGTCTCAATGCCCAGGCCCCGGATCACAAGCTGAGCATGTTCGCAGGCGATCTCATCATCGTCGACCACCAGTGCCCTGGCGTCTTTGGGAATGGTGATGCCCTGTTCGAGTTCAAAGGAGCGCTCGGAGGCCTTCAGGGTGACGGTGACCGTAAATACGGAACCCACGCCTTTCTCGCTTTCCACCTTGATATCGCCGTTCATCATTACGACGAAGTTCTTGGTGATCGCCATGCCGAGTCCGCTTCCCCCATAGCGGTTGGTGGTTGTCGCATCTTCCTGTGAGAATGCCTCGAAGATCTTCGGAATGTATTCCTTGTCCATTCCGATACCGGTATCCTTCATCGTAAACTGCAGGGTGCAGTGTCCTTCAAACTCCGCGATCTGCTCGGCAGTGAGAATCACCTGTCCGGGAGGATTAGTGAACTTGACCGAGTTGCCGAGGATGTTGATGAGGACCTGCTTGAGCTTCATATCATCGCCGTAGTAGTAATCGCGCACCTTTCCGACGATGTTGCAGGTGTATTCAAGGCCCTTGTCCACACACTGGCCGTTGATGATGATATTGATCTGATCGAGGAACTCCCGGAAGGAGAACTCCTCGTTTTTGAGAACCATGCGGCCCGATTCAATGCGGCTCATATCGAGAATGTCATTGATGAGTCCGAGCAGGTGTTTTGCGCTTGCCCCGATCTTTTCCAGATTGGTCCGGGTCTTCGGCGTGAGATCGGGATCCCGCAGGGCAATGTTGTCAAGACCGATGATCGCGTTCATCGGGGTGCGGATCTCATGGCTCATGTTGGAGAGAAAGCTTGTCTTGGCCCGGCTGCTCTCCTCCGCCAGCGCCTTTTCCACTTCGATCTGCTTCTCCCGCTTCTGGGTATAGGCATAGATATCAAAGAGAATGATCAGCGAGATGACAATCAATGCCGTCTGAATGAAATGGCTCAGCGACAGGGAGTTGTTGACGGTCTGCAGAATGCCCTGCAGGGCATCTTCCGTGGGCGGATTGCCGGCATTTGCCTCACATACCGTATCGTCATAGTATTCCTGCAGCGAAGGGATCGTATTGTCAACCGCACGTTCGGTTGTCTGCCGCATCCATACACCGGAGGTAAAGATGATAAGACCGAGCAGTATGACCCAGGCGATGATCGAATGGCCGAACTGCCTGGTCTTGTCCCGCTTGAGAATCCTGTGGAAATACAGCAGGCCGAGAATCCCCCAGGCCGCAAGAATCAGGTAGGATTCGGTGGAAAGCGTTTTGACGCTGGTGATATTCGGAATCAGAAAATCCGCCGCAAAGAGCAGCGCTACCGCCAGGCCGATCAGTCCGAACACCTTGTTGAACCCGTCATTTTCCTTTTTCGCAAGCTTCCAGGCCGCCGCGGCGGTAAAAGCATAGGAGATCGTTGCCCCGACGGTTGTCACATCGACAATCCAGCTGATCGCCGTACGGCCGAAAAACGGCAGGAACAGCGAGATGCCCAGAATGATGAAGATCGTATGGCGGGGAATGTTGTTCTGGTCAAGTTCGCTGAAATAATTTTCCATCAGTCCGTCATCCGCCATCGCTGAGATCAGCCGGCTCAGGGCGATATAATGACCGACAAGACCGGTGAAAATACCGCACAGGGCAAGTACGCCGAGCACTGCCGGCCCGCTTTCTCCCAGGGTCTCATGCGCCGCAAAAAACGTCGGATGCGCCATATAGCCGCTGTAACTGTCGAGGTTTGCCACATACTCCGGCCAGGAGGAGATCCCTTCCGGCAGTGCCGTTACCGCAAGCAGTGTCAGAAGCGAGTAGGCAATCGCGGCTGCGATCATTGCGCAGGTAAAGATCATAAAGCTCTTCTTCAGGGAGAACTTCGCCTCTTCCGCCGAGTGGCAGATCGATTCAAAGCCGACATAGGCCCAGGGGGCCAGCGAGAAGATCGTAAAGATCCCCGCCCGTACCGGACTGGATGGCGAATAGGGAACCGCATCGACCGGCACGCTTCCCGGTCTCATCACAGAGGCAAAAAAGAGCGCGATAATTCCGAACAGCATGACAAGCGCCATACCGATCTGCATCTGTTCGGAGAGCTTTTTTCTGAGGCAGATCAAAGCCCCGATCACCAGTGAGGCATCCGCAAGCAGAATTTCTCCGAAATAAATATGGAATCCCGCGATCTGATAATGAAATCCAAACTGAAAGGTGCTTCCGAGCACCGTCCGGGCAATCAAAGGCAGAGCGGTCGCGTTTGCCCAGATAATCGCCACATAGGTGAGAATCAGAAACCAGGCACTGATGAACGCATGGTCGGCGGTAAACACCTTTTTGGTATAGGTATATGTCCCGCCTTTGGTCGGAAAGCGGTTCATCAGATAATGATAATTGACTCCGAGCACCAGAAGCAGCGCTCCGCCAAGCACCAGTCCGATCGTGGTTCCGATCGGTCCCGCAATCGGCAGGAAGGTATTTCCGGGCATGACAAAAGAGCCCCATCCCACACTGCACCCGAATGCCAGTGCCCAGGCACCAAGCACACTCAGATATGGCAACAGCCGCTTCGGACCGGCTTCTCTTTCACTCATCTTCCAATCCTTCCGCCTTTCTTGAACAGGAATTTAATCACCCGATATAGCGGGCAATTCCGTCTTTGGTGCGCTGATACATCGCATCGATCGATGCCAGTTTCGCCTTCACTTCCTCATCGCTCATCGTGCGCGGGTTTCCCGGGCGGAATTCCTCCGAGATTTCGGAAGCCGCCTCAGAGAGCGCGGTTAAGCCGAGGTTGGCGCAGATGCCCTTCACCGCATGGCTTGTTTCAAACAATTCCTTAGGGTCCATCGAGCCTCCCGCCGCGATCAGCCCGTCCACAACTCCGTTGGCCGGAAGTTTACGGATATGCTTGTCGATCAGCTTATCCATTCTGAGAACCTTCAGTGCCTGCTGGTAATCGCCGCCGATTTCCTCATACAGTTCTTGTATTGTCATGTTTCACCCTCCCATTTTTCAGTTCATTTTCAAACAATGCAGTAAATTCCTCTGCCTGCAGGGGTTTTGAGAAATAGTACCCCTGTACAAGATCACAGCCGATCTCCCTGAGCAGAGCGACCTGACGCTCCGTCTCGGCTCCTTCGGCAACGATCTGAAGATGCAGAAGCTTCGCTATATCCTGAATCACCTTCACGAGTCTCAGATTCGTTTCGCTGACTTCCATGCTCTGAACGAACTTCATATCCATTTTAAGCACATCGATCGGCATTTCCGACAACATATTCAAAGAAGAATAGCCGGTTCCGAAATCATCCATCTCAAGCCGGAATCCTCTCCTGCGCAGATTTGACATCATATCGATCATCAGATTCGCGTTTTCCGAATAGGCTGATTCGGTGATCTCCAGTTCAAGATCCTCACTTTCAAGGCCGTTCATCTCCCGGATCCGGCTGAGTGATCCGGCAAGATCCGGTTCGAAGATATCCGCCCGCGAAAGGTTGACGGAGACCGGGATCGAGAAGCCGAACTTCTTTTTCCATTCCCTGACCTGCTCGGCGGTCTTTCGCCAGACGTAGTTGTCCACCACCGAGATCAGTCCGTTGCTTTCAAATAACGGAATGAATACCCCGGGGCTGATCATCCCCAGTGCGGGATGATACCAGCGGACCAGCGCCTCCGCTCCGGCAAGGCAGGGCGGATCGCTCTGGATATCGTATTTCGGCTGGAAGAACACCTTGAACTGATCTTCTTTTTCGGCGGTATAGAGATCGTCGAGCAGCCGCTGATGGAGAAGCTCCGTCTGCTTCATCTCCTCGTTGAAGATCTTCAGCGGATTCTGATAATCTCCCCGCACCATATTGCATGCGCTGGTGGCGTGGTCGACCATTGTCACCGGATCGGAGTTCTCTTCCCAGGGGGCCACGCCCATGCGCAGATGGACATTCTCCTTTCCCGAGATCGAGTTGACGGCATCCTGCACGCGGACAAGCAATGCATGGTAATCCTTCTGCGGACTGCAGAACATCTCAAACCGGTCTGCCTGATTGCGGCTGGCGATGCCGTAGGTTTCTTTCAGGAAGGCAAGAATCTCCTCCCCGATCTTCCGCAGCACCCGGTTTCCGAACTCACGGCCGTGCAGGGCGTTGACGGAATGGAATTTTTCGATATTCAGAATCACGCAGTCAAAGCGTTCATCGGAATGGTATTTAAACAGGTTGTTTACATATTCATAGAAGAAGCTTCGGTTATAAAGGCCGCTGATGCGGTCGGTCTCCGCTGCCGAGATCAGCTGCCTGCCCTCGCTCAGTTCAATGATCCGTCCCACCCGGGCCACGATCACTTCATGCATGTCAAACGGCTTGGTGATGAAGTCCGCCGCTCCCATCTGCAGGGCCCGCAGTTCAGCGCTTTTCTCTGCGGTCAGAACAATGATCGGTATCTTTCTGAGCTCGGAATCCTTCTTCAGAATATCCATGAGCTCAAATCCGTTCATCACCGGCATCATGAGATCCAGGAGGATCATCGAGATCCGATTCGGATCAGACTGGATGATATCCAGTGCCTCCTGGCCGTTTTCGGCATAGATCACATCATAGTCATCCTCAAGTATGGCGCCGAGGGCATCGCGGTTGATCTCATGGTCATCCACCACGAGAACCGTATGTCTTCGCTTTATTTTCCCGGATTCAATCATCTGTATTTCCTTTCTGGGGATGTTCACTGATCATCCGCTTCAGGGTGTTGTATAAAAGATCCGCATCCGCCGGCTTGGCAAGATGCACATTCATGCCCGCTTCGCGTGTCTGTTTTACATCGGTGTCAAAGGAATTGGCAGTGAGTGCGATAATCGGGATCTGCTTGGCATCGGGGCGGTTCATCTCCCGGATCGTGCGGGTGCACTCCAGACCGTCCATGACCGGCATTCTGAGATCCATGAAGATCGCATCGTAATATCCCTGCGGGTGAGATGCGAACATCCCGGCACCGATCTTTCCGTTTTCCGCATGCTCGCAGGTGACGCCTTCCAGGCCGAGAAGATCCATCACGATCTCCGCATTCGCGGGAATATCTTCGACAAGAAGCACTCTTCTCCCTTCAAGACTCACTTCCTCCGCAGCCTGATCTGCCGCAAGCTCCGACAGTTCCGCGGTTTTGAGGGGAATCACAACGGTGAAAATACTTCCCTTGTTCTTTTCGCTTTCAACGAGGATCTCCGCTCCCATCGCCTGCGCCATGCGCCTTGCGACCGCAAGGCTGAGACCGCTGCCGCCATAGCGGCTGGTAGAGCTGCTGTCTTCCTTTGTGAAGCTGTCAAAAACCTTTGGCAGAAATGCCTTGTCAATTCCGACGCCGTTATCTTCCGTCTCAAAACGGAAATACCCTTCTTTTTCCGGGTCTTTCTTCGCTGTAAAGCGGACCATACCACCCGGATCAGTATATTTTACCGCGTTATCGAGGATTGTGAGCAGTACCTGTTCAATCATCGCTTCATCGCCGATCGCCGTGCATCTGACATCGGAATAAAGTTCCCGCACAAAAGCGAGTCCCTTGTCATCGCACTGCGCTTCCGTGATGGCACAGATCTGGTCCATGGCTTCCCCGAGCGAGAACGGTTCGCTCTTCGTGGTCAGACTGCCGTCTTCAATGCGCTTCATGTCGAGCATGTTGTTGATAAGGGAAAGCAGATGTTTTGCGCTTAAGCCGATCTTCAGAAGATAATCCCTGGTTTCGGCGGGAAGTTCCGTATTCTTGAGGGCAAGATCATCGAGACCCAGTATGACATTCAGCGGGGTGCGCATCTCATGGCTGATCGTAGCAAGAAAACTGCTCTTCATGCGCTCGCTTTCCTGGGCGGAACGAAGTTCGGACTGCAGCTTTTCTCCTTCGACCACCCGCTCCGTCACCTCCATTAACATCTTGTACATGACGAAGACGAAAATACTTCCGCCGAAGAGAATGCCTGCCACGATGAGATCCGGCTTCCCGAACAGCCCGACGATGAGATAGCCGAGCAGAAACATCACCAGCAGAGCGATCGGAAAATAGAGAATCGCATTATTCGTGCCCCAGTTATCCATGCTGCGGACATATTTTGCAAAGCGCAGAAAACCATAGATGTTGTACACCATCAAAGCACTTCCCGATAGAATCATCAATGTGATCAGCGCATTCAAAACAGAAGTTTCCTTTCTTCTATTATCTTATCAAATGTCAATGACACCATGTAAAGATTATTCACTTTCTTTGTGCTTCTTCACGTGAAAAATCACGGTTCTCTCTTCTTTCCCTTCCCGCTGTCTGCCTGTCCTTCTGAAAGGCAGGAGAGAGCCTTCCCCCGTTTCGTTTCGGGCAGAGATCCTATGCATACAGAAAGGGCGACATGAATCGCCCTCTGTGTGCAGTAATGATTTATTTCCAGCCAAACTCTTTGAGACAGCGGGAGAGATCCTCTTCCATCGTTCCGAAGTCCATTCCGAGAGACTTCAGCTTCGAGCCATCGAGACGATAGTCGCGGAAGCGGTCCGCATACCGATCATGATCGGGAAGAATGAAAGCATCGATCTCCGCTTCGCTGTATCCGACCTCCTTTGCGCAATACCGGCATAGTTCATAGGTGGTGAGATTGTTCACGGAGGTCACGTGATAGATTCCGGAAGGCACTTCGAGCAGTGATTTCAGATTCTCCGAAAAATGCATGATGTAGGTCATGCCGCGCTGTTCATTGGGTGTGAATTTCGCCGGTGTCCGGGTTCTGCACGCAGTCCATGCGCGCATGAGGAAATTGGAGCTTGGCTTAATGCCCGGCATTGCCATGCCGAACATCGAAGAAAGCCGCAGGATCAGATAGTCTTCGAGATTCTCCCGAATGTACTTCTCTCCCTCCAGTTTGTAATTGCCGTAATTGGTTACGCAGAGCGGCTCATCCTCTTCAGTAAACGGTCCGCTCTCTGTTTTTCCGTTGAATACCTGCTCGGTAGAGAGAAACACAAACTTCGCGTTCTTGTCTCTGGCGGCCCTTGCGGCCTCAAAGGTGGAGTCCACATTGATCGCCCGGGCAAGCTCTGGATTCTTTTCACAGAATTCCGTCACCGCATTGGCTGCGGTGTGGATCAGCACATCAAAGTCCTGGTCCATGAGATACGGGTAAACCGTCT
>JAFWCM010000096.1 GCA_017536885.1 Solobacterium sp. | reverse complement strand
TTACCCTGACCCTGACCGGAACGCTTGCCAGCATGCAGAATAACTGAAAAGACAGACAGAAAGCTTCAGGCAATGCCTGAAGCTTTTTTCTTACTCCCAATGAACTCTTCCTTTGGCAGATATGTCCGACATTTTGCTTGATTATACAGGCCGGAAGATCTGTTGATTGGACGGTGCTTTGTTCTTAGCCGGCATGGTTCTACTCTTCCTGCCCGGAGCTCTGTCGGGGCTGAACATTGCCGGCTTTGCCAAAACAGAGCCAGCGGCTTCGGGAGTCTGAGTTTCTCATCCTCTGGCGGTCTGATCTTTCCCCATTTTCGGCGGGGTCAAAGATCATACCGCCTTTTTTATTCTTTGGACAGGACTGCGGATTATCCCGGTTCCAATGAATGAGACCTCCTGAGCGCATCTTCCTCCTGTATGATCTTTCTCATAGGGCGCCGCATCAGCCCGGATATCAGGGAATAACTATTTCCCGCAGGAATCCCCCCGGGGCTTGCCGCATCGGCTGCACAGAAACGATCGTCAGAGCCCGGGGCTTATTGAAGTGAAGGTTCTTGACGAGAGACATAGCTTCCCTGAAGTGACCTTCCCATACAGGGCGTTTGCGGACCTTTCCTGCGATAAACCGCGGAAACGGTCTGAGGTTCCCGACAAGCTGTTTCACGGCTTAAATGCCACAAAACACGCCTCTTCCGGCGTGATAGAGGCCAAGGTGCCGCTGCGTCAGGAATCCGTGACCGCTGCTTTTGCCGCGGCGCTCCAGGCGTACTGTGTCAGGAAGCAGCCTGCCGGTTCAAACAGAAGGCATTCTTCCTTCCCCACGGCGGCAAGCGAGGGGGTTCAGGATGGAAACCCCGTTCTTTCCGATCGGTTCAAAAAGGAAATGAACGTACGCAAGCGGCCCGGGCAGAAGTGCCGTATTCCAAGGCCTGTCTTCACCCCCTGCCGATTCCGGTTTCTGTGGGGTTCATGCGATGGATGATTGCCAGATCCCTGCGGGATCCGGCCGGAAGATACAGCACTCTATCCAATGTGGTTCCGGCCGGGCTGCCCGTCATAAAAAGAGCCCGGCATTTGGGCTCTTGCGTTAGTGTTGCTCTTACTTCTTGTCTTTCCAGAAACTCTTATAGTCGATGATGACTTTTTCGCAGTCTCTGCAGACCCAGGCTTCGACAGCGGCGCGCCCCGCAAGGCTTGGTCTGGCGAGATTGAACTCCCCTTCTTCCTGGGGCTGATTGATGTAATGAGGTTCTTTGAGCCAGTTCAGCGGCTCCGAAGACGTAATGACTCCTACTTCCATGGAATTCTGACAAAACGGACACTTCATGTTTTTCCCTCCCGTACTGTTGTATTGTTTAACTCACTGTTTCCCGGATGTTCTGTTTCCGGCTGTTCCTTTTTACTTTACCATACCGGAGAATCCTGCGTCTTCCGGTTTTCCTTGAAGCTTATCCTTTCCAGCCAATGACAGAGAACAGGAAAACTGCTTTAGGATGCGGGAGAGAAATCAGGGATTGCTTACCCGCACATACAATGCCGCCTTTCTGTTTGTGCCGTCGAGGGATTTGACAACGATTTTGGTAATTCCGGTGTTTTCGTATGCGGTGTAGATTCTTACCCTGTACTGATAGCCCGAGCAGACATAGACCTGCCCGTCTTTGATATATTCAAAGTCTGCCGGGGTCTCACTGGAGTAGTCGATATATGCCCCGGCAACCGAGGGATCGGTCGTGTGGATATCGTATTTGATCGGGTACTGACTGTACAGATAGGTCGTATAGCCGATGTTGGGCAGACATTCATAGTATTGCCCATCGATCGGGGCAAACTGCAGTGCCTCAAGCTCTCCGGTCACAAGAATCCGTACGGTATCCGTGTACCCCGTGCCGTCATCGGAGACTGCCCGAAGAGTTACATAGACGAGTTCATTTTTGAAATCCACATGATTCTTCAGAGACGGATTCGCTCTCAGCACCCCTTTGGCCAGAACAATGCTCATATCGGAAAGGACTTCCCGGGTGATATCGGTCTCCCGGCGGCTCGAGGAGCTGACCACCTTATCGATCGACCAGGTGACACTTCTCTTCGTCGGTGCTCCGTAGGCGGTTCCGTAGCTTACAAACTTCTTCAGATAAATCGCTTTTCCGACCGCAAGGCTGGTGTGGTTTCCGAAGGAAAGCCGCATATAGGAGACAGGCACAGTGACCAAAACGATGAAGGAAGCCGATTTTCCGCTGCCGTCATTGGCGGTGCACGTAATCGTTGTCTTCCCGGTCCCGACGGCGGTCACTGCACCGCTTTGATCCACCACCGCAACCGCAGGATTGGAGGAGTTCCAGATCGGAGGGACTTTGTTTCCATTGATCTTTGCGGTAAATGTTGCGATATGTTCATCCTGGCTGCTGTGGGCACTGTCCATAAGATCCGAGGTGAAGAGCGTGATGTTCTTCAATACGCCCTTGCTGGTATATACCGCTCTTGGATCATCGGTCCTGATCTTGACGGATGTGGCTTTGGGAACAATGAATATCTTCTTTTTACTGATTGTTTTACTGCCGTCTGCGGCTTGCGCGGCAATGGTAACAGCGGTGGGCGCCGCAACGTCAGAACTGACCCTCAGCATACCGGTGCTGGAAAGCGTGACACCCTCGACCGGATTTTTGATACTCCACACAACCTCTTTGACACTGGCGGAGGAGGGGAATACCGTTGCGGTATACTCTGTATCGAAGCCGGGGGAAACCGCGGCCTGACCGTTGATTTCGATGCGCTCAACATACTGGAGCACCTTCACGGCACAGCCTGCCATTTTTCCCGATCCGTCGAGAATCTTCAGGATGATGTTCGCACTGCCGACTCCCTTTGCCGTAACCGTTCCGGTCTCATCCACCTCGGCAACAGCGGTATCGGAGCTGATCCAGGTATGAGGCACCGTATCCAGGCTGACATTCTGGCCGGCGGTATTGATCAATGTGGAGACGTTCAGCACGACATGACCTCTGCCTTTGGCATTATCGGGCAGATAGAGTCTGGATGCTTTGGGATCCAATGCAACGGTTTTGATCTTATAGACCACATGGGGAACCGGCGTCTGAATCGTGAGACTGGCCTTCTGCCCGGCGGCGCCGAAGGAACTGAAGGCAGCGGCTTTGATGGTGATCGTGCTGTTCTTCGGAAAGGAATCCACTTCAATGTGCTGTCCCCTGGAATAGATCTCGCCGTTGACGATCTGTCCGTCGGCGACAGTCACTTCACTTCCGTCCGTGGTATAGGCAAGCACATCCCGATCCCCGGGGTCTCTCGACTCCAGGGTGATATAGGCCCCCTCTTCCAGAGGGTTAACAAAGGAGGTGATCTCATTGCCGTCTCTGTCAAAAACATGGATTTCCGCCCCGGCGGTATCAGCTTCAAACATCTTTTCAATACTGATGATTCCGTATCCCATGCCCTGTGAACCTGCTGCGGTTGTACTGCGACTGAGAATTTCAACCGCTTCATCGCCGTTGATCTTTCCCATCTTGCTCATATACAGGGCAAGGGCACCGGTCACGACCGGAGCCGCGAAAGAGGTACCGCTCGTTGTGGTATAGCGGGAGCTCGGATCACTCCAGGAAGAGCTCGGCAGCCGCATCTGTACGCCCGGGGCACTGACTGTGATCCAGGGGCCGTAATTGGAAAAATAAGCACGCAGGCCGTTTCTGTCAGATGCGGCTACGGCAATCGCATTTTTATAGGCAGAAGGGAACACCTGAATGTTGGAGCCGTCATTGCCGGCCGCCGCCACAAAGGGAATCCCGTTTTCATATGCCTTGTCTACGGCTTCTTCCTCGACCCGGCTGTATTTTCTCGAGCCGACAGAGAAGTTGATGACATCCACATTGCACTCTACCGCTTTGAGGATCGCCTTTACGATATTAGAGGTGGTGGCAGTGGTGGTGTTTTTGAAGATATTGATGGAAAGAATACGGACATCCGGGGCAACACCGGCACCGCCCTTTCCGTTATTGGCGATCGCCGCAATCACTCCGGCAACCGAGGTGCCGTGACCCGTACCGAGATAATACCCGCAGCCGATATCCTCAGAGCTCACCTTTCCGGCAAGTTCTTCATGATTCTCATTGACGCTGTAGTCCACAACCCCGACCAGGATATCATCTTTTCCCATGCCCGCACTCCAGGCCGCATAGGAACCGACCGCTTCATGAAACCACTGGTAGGTGGAAGCGGTGGGATCCATGAGATATGGATCCGGTTTATCAAACAGACTGTAGACCGTGCTTTCCCAGGTCTTCGTCTTCGGCAGGTTGTAGCCCAGAACTGACGACCCTTCTGAAAGATCTTCTTCCTCGTATTCAGGTTCATCCAGTTCAACAAGATAATCCGGTTCGATAAACGGCAGGTCTTCCCTGGTCCAGGAGGCAAGCACCGCATTCTTCAGGGATTCCCCTTCGTTCAGTTCAATCACGCCGATCCCGAGATCATAGGAGACAAGAGTTCCGTGAAAGATCTCTGCACAGGTCTCTGCATAGGCTTTTTCATCACAATACAGAATCACCTCACGTTCGGCATAGTCTTTCCCCTCTTCCATACCTTCAAGCTCATCCTTCATGCCATGGGAAAGAACTGCCTGTTTCGCTTCGCGGTCTTTCGGCTGAAGCACAAAGCCTTCAGGAACGATATAGCCCTTTTCCTCTTCGGGATCGGCTTCTTCCTGCTTTGCATTGAGTGCTTCACTCAGAGCGTCTTCTTCCGCTTCCGGGTCTTTTTCTTCTTCCTCCGGATTACTCTCCTTCGGAATATCCTCTTCGTCGTCTTCTTCGCTGAGTTCCCCGTCTGTTTCTTCACTGATCTCCGCCGGTGCTTCTTCACCGGTTTCCTGCGGCTCCAGGGAAGGCTGCTCTTCTGTTTCCTCAGGGAGTTCTCCGGGTTCCGTGACACTGCTCTCAGAAGGCGGTACCGGTTCTGTTTCCTCCGCGGCAGCGGAAGTAACTCCCAGCATCAGACACAGGAGTATGTTGGTTAATAGTTTTAAAGGTTTCATGGATTCTTCCTTTCATTCATTCGTCAATGACCATAGCGTCAGCGGGATATCCGTAAACTGATGAAATTCCTGATGATATACCCGTAAACAGGTATTCTCAGGATATCATACCCCGAACAGGCTAAAAGGTGAGATACGATGAATTTTCCTGTCCCCCGGCCTTCTGTTTCAGCCTGTGATCCGGACGATTTCTTCCGCTGATCCGGAGAGATCCCTGCAATCGCTCCGGTTCTGCAGAAATATACGATATATGCATGAATTACCCCGACTGATTCCGTAGAATCAGTCGGGGTTTCTTTTCCTCCGGATTCTTCCGGAGTACTCAAGGGGATCCACGTCTCCCGCTATTCCCTTCAACGGGAATTACTTGTGTTTTCTTTCTTTGCTTTTTAACAGGTCTCCATCTGCTTCATACGATTCAGACGGACCTGTTCGTATTCCGGATGCCGGATTACCCTGATAGTACGAAATTCAGGTTCTTTCTCTTCAATGAATGCATTCGGGTATGCCTTGCGCAGGATATTGGCGGAAGCCTGAAGATCAGCGTTTGTTACAATCCCTTCCCCTGAAGTATACAGGCCTCTCGGATTCCTTTTCCCTGAAAACCGGAATACTTCGGGTTCCTGCCCGTAAACAGGAATGAAATCCCTGTCAAGG
>JAFWCM010000095.1 GCA_017536885.1 Solobacterium sp. | reverse complement strand
TTAGGCGCGTGATTTATGCTTTTAAACAGCCGTTATATGCATTATGGATACGTGCAAGTGTCATCTACAGGCCAGAAAATCAGCGGAAATTCTCTGGAAGATCAGATTTCGCAGCTGAAAGCCGCCGGATGCAGCGAAGAGAACATTTTTAAGGAACAATTCACCGGAGTGACAATGGAGCATCCGGAATTTGAGCGTGTTTTAGGAAACTAAGCGGGAATCCTCGGCAATTGAATTACCAAAATGAAAGCGCACCATAAAGAATTTCCTTTTTTCGAAAATCATCTTTAAATTCTGAGATACTTCTCTGTCTCGTCAAGTGATTCGTGACCGAGATATGGAGGTAAATACAGAACCAGATTATCGATCTGGTTACCATCCAAATCATTCTGCCGAAAAGAACTAAAGCTTCCTTGTCAGACGGAAAGATCTCTGTCTTTCGCGTCTTTGTTATATCAACAGTATTGTATATGTGTCTTTTGTGAGAATTTCCGGTTGTCTGAAAACAATGCTTAGACAGAAGCTTATCCTGACTCCTTTGATCCGGAGGTAAAGGTATTCCGAATCTGGTTCAGGAACCGTTCGGCGATGGGGGAGAAGGTCTGATATTTTTTCCAGACCAGAAACAGTTTTGTTTCCAGCACAGGGGAAAGCGGGCGGAACACCATCCCGCTTCCGACAGACGTATTTACAATACCGTCAAAAGTCAGAAGATATCCGAGATTCTCTTTTGCAAAGATGGACGCGTTATAGGATAGCTTGAATGAACCTTCCAGTTTCAGCAATGACATTTTATCTTTTGCCCAGGCAGGAATATCCTTTTCCCACCCCTGTCCGGAACAGAACAGAGGAAGCCCGATCAGATCATTCACCCGAATTACCTTTTTCTTTGCAAGAGGGACATCTTCCGGCATGACAACTCCCCAGATATCCGTCTCCGGAAAAATCAGCGACTCGTATTTTGAAGCGTTGGGGATTTCCGCCAGCACCGCAAAATCCAGGAGTCCTTTGTCGAGCTTTTCGGCAACCTGTTCCGTATCCCCGCTGGTAATGTGATACCGAAGACCGGGATACAGTTTTTTCAGCTTATGTATTTCACGGGCGAGAAAACAGATCTGATAGGATTCGGCAAGTCCCAGGTAGAGATCACCGCCGGTGATGTCATCCAGGGAGAGAAATTCCCTTTCAATTCTGTCCGCCATGCGGACGAGATCTTCTGCCCGGTTGCGGAGAAGGACGCCTTCCTCTGTCAGCTGAATGCTGAAGCTGTGGCGAATGAAAAGCTTCTTCCCTAACTCATCCTCCAGAGACTTCAGCGCTTTGGACAGGGTCGGCTGCGTGACATTCAGGGTTTCTGCGGCTTTTGTCATATTCTCTTCTCGCGCAACAGCCAGAAAATAGCGCAGTGTTCGGATTTCCATAGCAAAACCTCCGTACATTCAAGATATGCATTTTTAGAATATCATGATATTCGATATAACTATTAGCGAAAGCGGTAAGGTGATATTAAGATGCGAGTGAAGAAAGGAAGAAGATAAGACATGACACAGGCAATGATGGAAATCCTGCAGGATGCGGGATGTACAAAGAGCAGGGCACAGAATATTGAATATCTGTGCACAGCGGGACAAATACCCGACGCTCTTCATCAGATGAAAATCCTTCGGTGTGATCTCATTGAAGAGATTCATCAAAGCCAGCGGAAGCTGGACTGCCTTGACTTCCTGATTCGCAATACCGAAAAAGAAATGAACAAAACATACAGAGAAAGGTGAAAAAATCATGATGAAAACAGCAGAACTGAAACTGACACAGGAATGGGACAAGGTTTTTCCGAAGAGTGAAAAGGTCGGCCATAAGAAGGTTACATTTGTAAATCATTTCGGCATTACGCTTGCGGCGGACATGTATATTCCTGAACATGCGGAGGGAAAGCTTCCCGCAATCGCTGTCAGCGGTCCCTTCGGGGCATGCAAGGAACAGGCCTCCGGCCTGTATGCACAGACCATGGCGGAGCGCGGCTTTCTTGCCATTGCATTTGATCCTTCCTTTACCGGTGAATCCGGCGGATATCCCCGTGCGATGCAGTCCCCGGATATCAATACAGAAGATTTTCAGGCTGCTGTCGATTTCCTCTCCGTGCAGGAAAATGTCGATCCCGAGCGAATCGGAATCATCGGAATCTGCGGCTGGAGAGGCATGGCACTGCAGACTGCCTGCATCGATACGAGGATCAAAGCGACGGTAACTTCCACCATGTATGACATGTCACGGATTGCCGGCAATGGCTACTTTGATGAAGGGGATAACGAAGAGGCAAGATATCAGGCGCGAAAAGCAATCAATGACCAGAGAACAAAGGATTATCAGAACGGGAATTATGCAAGGCAGGGCGGCGTGGTCGATCCGCTTCCGGCGGATGCGCCGTATTTCGTGAAGGACTATTACGAATACTATAAGACACCGCGCGGATACCACCCTCGTTCGCTGAACTCGAATGACGGCTGGACCGTGAATACCGGAACATCGCTTATGAATATGAGACTGTTCACCTATTCGAAGGAAATCCGTTCCGCTGTTCTTATGATTCACGGAGACAAGGCGCACTCATGCTATATGAGCCGTGATGCCTATGCTGAGATGGTTCAGGACAGCAAGTACGCCGATAACAAGGAACTGTATATCGTTCCGGGCGCATCGCACACGGATCTTTATGACGGCGGTGATCGGAATGCCATTCCCTTCGACAGGATCGAAGCGTTTATGAGGGAGAATCTGAAATGAGCAGAGTTCTGGTAATCACAACAAGTCTTCGATCCCGCAGCAATTCCGACCGGCTGGCGGAGGAGATGATCCGCGGCGCAAAGGAAGCGGGGCATGCGGTTGAACACATCAGTCTGAAAAACAAGCGGATTGCGTTCTGCAGAGGCTGCTTTGCCTGCCAGAAAACAGAGAAATGCGTCATTGATGATGATGCGGCACTGATCGCGGAAAAAGCGAAAGCGGCGGATTCGATCGTATTTGTGACGCCAATTTACTACTACGAAATGAGCGGGCAGATGAAAACGCTGCTGGATCGTCTGAATCCGCTTTTCCCTTCCGATTACCGATTCAGAAGAATCTACATGCTCACCACCGCGGCAGAAGAGGAATCCTCGGTTCCAGAAAAAGCAGTTTCCGGTCTGGAGGGCTGGGTGGACTGTTTTGAAAAGGCCGCTCTTTCGGGCTCTCTGTTCTGCGGCGGACTGACAGATACCGGTGAAGCGGAAAGGGATGCGGAAGCGCTGGCAAAAGCTTATGCATTCGGAACGCAGATTCAGTAAAAAACGGATCGCGGTTCGGTTCTGCTTCGCACTTCTTCTGATGCTTTCCGCCTGCAGGAGGACGGAGGATAATACGACAGGAGATCCGTCGGACACCGCAGAGATAAAAGACGCGAATGCTTCGGAACCGATGCCCGAAAAGGAAACAAACAGCTCTGTATCATCGAATGAAATGGAAGGAAGCCTGATGGAACTTACTGTCAATGATCAAACCGTTTCGGTTCTCTGGGAGAATAACGAAAGTGTTGAGGCTCTGAGAAAACTCGCCTCAGAGAACCCGGTTGTTGTCGAAATGTCAAAATACGGAGGATTTGAGCAGGTTGGCCCGCTGGGAACGAGCCTGCCAAAGAATGACACTGACACAACAACCAGGCCGGGAGATATCGTTCTCTATTCCGGAAATCAGATCGTCGTTTTTTACGGATCAAATACGTGGGCATATACACGCCTGGGAAAAATCAGCGGCTTATCAGAACCGCAGCTGAAAGAACTGCTGGGAAAGGGAGACGTTACGATCACGATCCAGTTACCGGAAGCTGGTAAATGATCGTATGACCACACGCAGGGAAGAATTGTGAAAGGTATTAAATACGAAGGTAATTGCGGTAAATGGCAGCGCCCGCAAGAACGGGAATACGGATATTCTGATCCGGGCGGTTTTTGAGGAGCTGCAGAAAGAAGAAATCGAAACCGAAGTGGTTGATCTTGCCGGAGAGATTATTGAACCATGCAAAGCATGCTGGGCCTGCGGCAATGAAGGAAACTGCGTCCACAGGAGGGACAGATTCACAGAAATCTTTGAGAAGATGAAAGAAGCGGACGGCATTCTTCTCGGCTCACCAGTATATTCGGCAAACATTTCTGCGAATATGCAGGCACTGCTGGAAAGAGCTGCCGTTGTATGTGATATGAATTCCGGTCTTATGAGACATAAAGCCGGGGCCGCAGTGGCTGCGGTAAGACGAGCCGGATCTCTGCAGGCGATCGATGCCATGCATCATTTCTTTCTGAATCATGAAATGTTTTTGGTCGGCTCAGCTTACTGGAACATGGCCTACGGTCAGCTGCCGGGAGATGTTTTGAATGATGAGGAAGGCATGAACAATATGAGGAATCTGGGAGAGAATATGGCCTTTCTTCTAAAAGCTTTAGCTGGAGAAAAAGGATGAAAACAGTGGTCGGCTTCATAACAGTACTGGCGTTTCTGTTCGGAATGACAGCCTGCGGAAATACGAAACCCGACCAGGACCCAAAAAACGAAGAAATGATCCAATCCGACGCAGAAAGCAGCTCGGTTGATCCAATGGAAGAGAGAGAGACGGGACAGTTTGATCTTGAAAAAAAGAATGTGATGCTAAACAGCGGATATGCGATGCCAATCATCGGGCTCGGTACCTGGACCTTAAATGATGATGAAGCCGAGAACTGTGTTTACGCTGCACTGAAGAGCGGAATGAGACTGATTGACACAGCGAGATATTACGGCAATGAAAAAGGGGTTGGCCGAGGACTGCAGAAAGCCATTGACGAAGGAATCGTCACGCGTGAGGAGGTTTTCATCACCAGTAAGATTTACGGCGGAAACTACGAACGTGCCAAAGGAATTATCAATGACGCGCTGCAGGACTTAAATACAGATTACATTGACCTTTTACTGATTCATCAGCCCGGTGCCGATGATGAAGGAGTTTATAGGGCGATGGAAGATGCAGTACATGATGGCAGGCTGCGTTCCATAGGAATATCGAATTACTATACAAGAGAACAAGTGGACGAGGTTCTGTCGTTCGCATCCATTCTCCCTGCGGTGATACAGAACGAGAATCATATTTTTTATCAGAACAAAGCACTTCAGAAATATGCAAGGCAGTATGGAATTGTGATTGAATCCTGGTATCCATTTGGCGGAAGAGGACACACTTCCGAGAATTTCAATCACGAAACCATAACAAGAATAGCCCGGAATCATAATGTGACATCTGCCCAGGTCATACTCAGATGGCAGATTCAGGATGGCTATATCGCAATTCCGGGTTCATCCAACGCCGATCATATCAGAGAGAATTTTGATATCTTTTCCTTTGAACTGTCGGAAGAAGAAATGCAGGAGATACGGGAAATTGATGCGCAGAGAAGATATGAAAACTGGTAATCACAAGTCCCGTCTTAAACTGTGTATTCCTTCAAGCTCTTGCAACACTTTTACCCCTGCAATTTTTCCAACTGTTTCATAAGTGAAAGGGACGGAATTCCCTGCAGCAAATGTCCCTCTACCTCCCATGTCGAACTACCTTTCTGGTGGAACACTAATCCACTGATATAACATTTCCCTCCATTTTGGGAAAGGGCGTGCCAAGACAGATGATATCCCTGCGGGATATATCACCGCATCGGATTCGGATCCAGTTATCGTCTCTGAATATCTTTATATCCATAACAACTCTCAGTAACAGTACGGCGCTTCTGTGGCGTCGTACCATTTGTATTCGCAGTAGTGTACATCGTCCATCTGATCAAGCGTAAAACCGGGAAATTTCTTCTGAAAAATCGGCAGATACTCCATTTCTTCGCTGTACCACAGAAGTCTTGCCGACATCTTGTAACCACCGCCTTCCACGGGAGCGCTGTCCACAAGGATATAATCGATCATCGGTCCGTTTTCTGTATAAGAACAAAGAGCAGGCGCAAACGAGCCGGGACCCCAATCCGTTTCCTTTATTATTTCTGAATAAAAAGCATCCCACGCATCTTTTGTCTGAATGCCGATGGTTGCCGCAGGCATACGCAAAACATGCTGTTCTCTCCAGCTGGACATACGACCTAAACTCCTTACAGTACTTCGATCTCCTGCAGTTCTTCCCGGTTCAGCTGATGGATCTCTCCGCCTGCACCCATGGCGTATACCGCAAAATATCCGTCGATCGTAAATGTTTCATTATCATCGCCCGGATACCAGGCCATCACATCCAGAGAACGGTGATCCCCATACGGACCGGCAGCTTCGCCCACCTTAACGACCGTGAGTTTCTTCATCATCAGAAGACTTGCATATCCTTTTCCGGAATACTTGTTAAGGTCCTTTTTCAGTTTCATCACAGGAGGCGCGCCATTGTTATCATTCACGGAAAAGAACAGAAATTCGCAAGGCGTCTGAAAGGCACCATCCTTCATCCGTACAGCACAGTATCTGATCTTCCGGTCCGGCGTATTGTCCGGATCGACACGAATGGTTCTGACCATGTTGATCTGAATCTTTTCCGGGTCCAGAAGTCCGATTCCTTTATTCTCAACTGTGCCAAGAAACAGCAGTTCGTCTCCGGGACGGGTTTTCAGAAGCGTCTCCCTTCCGGAATAGTCTTTCAGTACATAGCCATTCGGCGACCGGTCCATGGAAACCAGATTATGAAGCGTCTGAAATTCAATCTTTCCGACCGGTTTATATACCAGAGAGTTGCCGATGGCGGTGTATTCTTTTCCAAGACCATCCGTGATAACTGCTGTCCCTTTCGGAACATAATCTCCAAACGGATGTGCTCCGGCAAAGACCGGTGCTGTCTGTTCGTTCGGCAGTGACGATGCTGCAGGACCTGCACCTTCTGCAGCTGATGCTTCTGTTCTGTTGTACGGCAGTCCGAAGCGGGTAAATGCTTCGACGAATTTAAACACATACTCCTCGTCCGACATATTGTATTTCAGGATCGCCTGCATACGGGAAATCCGCAGCTTCAGACCAGGTGTCAGCTGTGTTTCTTCCAGATAGATCGCAAGAAACGGTTTATTCTCATTCAGCGCATAATCAATTTCATTCAGAACATTCGGCCGCGGCGCAGATGTCGGCGTAAGCATCACAACGAACACCGCACAGGCTGACAAAGCCTCTGCGATCGCATCCGACCATTCATTTCCGGGTGCGATTCCCTCGTCATACCAGACATGAAATCCGGCATCATTAAACCGTTTGATCTCCTCAAATACCCGGGGAGAATCGCGGTGCGCATAACTCACAAAGATATACGGTTCTTTTCCCCTATAAGCGGGATAGGGCAGCCGCCCCACACCCGGCACAAGTTTTGTCTCCATATGATTTATATCCTCCGTCATCCTGCTGCCGCTGATATATTATATCTGTTACGATCTTCTGAAATGCTGTGATATTTCCATTATACGTTTGCCCTGTCATAGAAAAGCAGGACACACGGTCCATCATTTCCCTGTCGCTGTTCTTCGGAGTCACATTCCTTTATACAGCGGATCCGGTTCAGTCAGATCCACTCCCGGCAGTTCGGCATGGGCTCTCAGAAGCTCTTTTCGCACATGTTCACGGATCGTACGGTCCGGATGATTCTTCATGATCTCAGCCAGGAAGCGATCCTGCAGCGTGAGGTCTTCCGGTTTTTTAAACGCAAAGACAAGATCCGCCGCAAAAAGATCTCCGAAGATCATCTCTGTGATCAATGCGGTGCTGTAGATTTTCACCGACAGCGCTTCCTTGATCTCATCATTTGCTGTCCAGCTTCCGACATAGGCAATACGCGCCGGGTTCTTCAGTTTTCTTGCATTCCACCACCGGATGGCTTTGCGGGGATGCTGAAGACTCAGGTAAAAACGCAGGGGTTCGCTGTCCACAACCGCATGGCCGGCAATTCTCTTCTGTACTTCCCGGTCTTCCGGAATCAGATC
>JAFWCM010000094.1 GCA_017536885.1 Solobacterium sp. | reverse complement strand
GATCCGCGTCAAGGGCGGCGCCTACGGAACCGGCTTTGCGGCAAGCCCGAGCGGAAATGTCGCAGCCTGGAGCTACCGTGATCCAAGTCCCGAAGCTTCTCTGGAAATCTACCGCAGCATCGCGGATTATATCGAAAGCCTTGCTGAGAGCAATCCCGATCTGACCTCGTATATCATCGGTACGATCGCGGCCAGCGAACCGCTCGATTCGCCGGCGAGAAAAATCCGCAGTGCGGATGCGAGATGGTTCAGCGGCATCACCTATGAGACAAGAAAGCAGATCCGCTCCGAGATTCTCTCGGCGACGCCGGAAGATCTCAAGCGCCTGGTGCCGTCGATCCGCAGTGCCATGGCAGAGGGAAATATCTGTGTTGTCGGCCCGGCGGAAAAACAGAGCGCCTGCGGTGTGGAGAACGTTCATTCCATTTCCTGATTATCCGAACCTTTTATAAATCCGAACCTTTTTGAGATTATGGCTTAACAAAGCGGTTCTGATCTCAATAGGTTCGGATTTTTATTTCTCACATATGATGAATACTGACCACTTGAAGAAAGGAGAATTGAATATGGTCAGAAGTTCTCGGGAATCAGCCCCTGCGCAAACAGGCTTTGGCATGCGGGGAATAAGACTTCCCGCAGGATATAAAATATTTTTGTTTTGGCTTACAGAGAAGATTCTCCGGATACCGTGATATAGCGGATGAGGGAAGGGTCGAAATCGCGTACGGCGTCGGTGAGAATCACCGCATCTCTCAAAGAGGCAAACGGAACCGGTGAAAGCTTGTTGAATTTGGAAGAATCCGCAAGAATGCAGGCTTCGCGGCTGTGCTCGATCGCGAGCCTTTTTGTTTCTGCTTCGAGTTCGTTGGAAGTGGTAAAGCCGATCCTTTCATGAATGCCGTTGGTTCCTACGAAGGAAATATCAAAATACAGTTCTTCCATCTGCTTAATCGCGGTTCGGCCGGTAATCGCTTCGGTTGGCCAGTGCAGCTTTCCGCCGAGCACAATCGTGTTGAATCCCTTCTGTCCCAGGACCGTAATGTGCGGAACGCCCGGGGTTACCACGGTGATGTTTCTTGCCGTAATATACTGCAGCATCTCATAGGAGGTACTGCCGGCATCGATGTAAACCATCTGATTGTCGCGGATCATCTTCGCCGCCCGGTAGCCGATCTGCCGTTTTTCGTGGGCGTTGATTTCGGATTTGATCAGCATGGCAGGCTCATGCACGGAGGTGCGCAGAAGCCGGGCGCCGCCGTGGAAGCGTTCCAGCATGCGCAGATCCTCCATATCCTGCAGATCCCGCCGGATCGTGGCGGGACTCGCCTTCAGAAGCACAACCAGTTCATCGACGGTTACGGAATCCTTTTCCTTGCAGAGACTGATAATCTCTGACCAGCGGTGCTGTTTGGACATCGGTTTGTTCTCCTTTTGACTTAATTGCCAGGTCGAATGATCAAATGATCACCCATTTTGATTATTATATCACTTAAAACTTTTAATAATCATAAAACAATGAGTATTTGATTGAATTGAACAAAAGCGTATTGTATTGTGCTTTGATCTTTTGCACAATGCAATTGCAAAGAGCTGTGAGACAGCGGAGGTGAGTGAATGATTTATACCGTAACGTTTAATCCGTCACTGGATTACATTGTGACCGTCGATCACTTTAGGACGGGAGAGATCAACCGGACTGCAGACGAGCTGATCTTCCCGGGAGGAAAGGGGATCAATGTATCGATCGTTCTTAAGAACCTCGGCATTGACAACACCGCACTGGGCTTTATGGCCGGATTTACCGGAAGGGAAATTCAGCGTCTTCTGGAAGAGAAGGGAGTGACAACCGATTTCATCCAGGTGGCCAACGGAACCAGCCGGATCAATCTCAAGATGAGATCCGATCAGGAAACGGAAATCAACGGCCGAGGACCGGTGATCGGGAAAGAAGATATCGCGTTTCTCTACCGCCAGCTGGACCGGTTGGAGAAGGGAGATATCCTGGCACTTTCCGGAAGTATTCCCTCCAGCATGCCCGAGACGATCTACATGGACATCATGAAGCATCTCGACGGAAGAGGAATTATGGTGGCTGTTGATGCGACAAAGGATCTTCTGATGAAGGTTCTTCCGTACCATCCGTTTCTGATCAAACCGAACAACCACGAGCTCGGTGAAATCTTTCACACCGCAATCATCGAAAAGGATGATGTGGTGAAGTACGCGAAAAAGCTTCAGGAATCCGGCGCGAGGAATGTGCTGGTATCCATGGCCGGGGAGGGCGCCGTGCTTGTCACGGAGAACGGTGAAGTTTACCGGGCATCTGCGCCGAAGGGAATTCTGAGAAATTCCGTCGGTGCCGGAGACTCCATGGTGGCGGGATTCCTTGCCGGCTATCTCAAAAACAGGGATTACAACGAAGCGTTCCGCATGGGAGTATGCACCGGCAGCGCCAGTGCCTTCTCGGATGAACTCGCGTCGAAAGAAGAAGTGGAAGTGCTGCTGGCACGCAGTGAGGATTGCTTTAAATAAAACTGTAGAAAGAATCAAGGGGTAAAAAAACATGAAGGAAAGAGTACAGTCATTCGGCCGTTTCCTGAGCGCAATGGTTATGCCGAACATCGGCGCGTTCATCGCATGGGGACTTCTGACCGCATTATTCATCGACACGGGATGGCTTCCGAACGCACAGCTGAGTACGATCGTAGGTCCGATGCTCACATATCTTCTTCCCATCCTGATCGCAT
This sequence comes from Solobacterium sp., assembly GCA_017536885.1. GTDB lineage: Bacteria > Bacillota_I > Bacilli_A > Erysipelotrichales > Erysipelotrichaceae > Bulleidia. The sequence continues at coordinate 3,345 of JAFWCM010000094.1, read as the reverse complement.
ATCAGGGCGGCAAAATGGTCGGCGGCGACCGAGGGGCAATCGCCGGCACGATCGCAACCGTAGGAACGATCTGCGGAACTGAATACACGATGTTAATGGGCGCGATGGTCATGGGTCCGTTCGCCGGCTGGGTCATGAAGAAATTTGACCAGGCGATCGAAGGCAAGGTGAAGGCCGGCTTCGAAATGCTGGTGAACAACTTCTCCCTCGGCATTATCGGCCTTCTGCTTGCCATTCTCGGCTTCTATGTCATGGGCCCGTTCATGGCCGGTGTCCTCGGGGTTCTGAGCGCAGGCGTCCAGTTCCTGGTCGACCACGGCATCCTGCCGCTGATTTCTGTCTTCGTTGAGCCTGCCAAGGTGCTCTTCCTGAACAATGCGATCAACCACGGCATCTTCACACCGCTCGGCGCAGAACAGGTCAAGCAGTTCGGCCACTCTGTATTCTACATGATCGAAACCAATCCGGGTCCCGGTGCCGGCGTACTGCTCGCTTACTGGCTGTTCTCGAAGGATGCCAACACGAAAGCATCCGCACCCGGCGCGATGATCGTTCATCTGCTCGGCGGTATTCATGAGATCTACTTCCCGTATGTACTGATGAACCCGCTGCTTCTGCTCGCGACAATCGGCGGCTCCGCTGCGGCGATGTTCTTCAACACCGTGTTCAATCTCGGTCTTGCCTCTCCGGCATCTCCGGGTTCCATCTTCGCCTATGTCGGCATGGCGCCGCGCGGCATGACTCTGATGGTATTCATGTCCGTTGTCGTCGGTACGGTCGTTTCCTTCCTGATCGCTTCGCCGATCGTCCGCTTCTCTGAGGCAAAGGGCAATCTCGATGAGGCCGAGGCAAAAATGAAGGATATGAAGGCGCAGTCCAAGGGTCAGCCGAGTGCCTATGCGATCGGTGAAACCGGAAAGAAGATCGATCTGCGCACTCTGACAAGCATTGTCTTCGCCTGCGATGCGGGCATGGGCAGCTCCGCCATGGGTGCTACCGTCCTGCAGAAGAAACTTGAAGCAGCCGGCTTTGACAACATAAAGGTGAAGCACGCCTCCGTTTCCGCGGTTCCGAGTGATGCGGAAATGGTCGTCTGCCATAAAGACCTTGCCGAGCGTGCAAAGAAGAGCGCACCGAATGCCAAACTGGTTACGATTACAAATTTCATGACCGCGCCGGAGTATGATCAGATTGTGCAGGATCTCCTGGACGCGCGCATCAACACGAATCCGGAAATGGCAGCGGGAACCGACTACCACGGCGGAATTCTGCTTAAGAAGAACATCATTCTGAACCATCCGGCAAAGACCAAGAAAGATGCGATTATCGCGATGGGCAGACTGCTTGAAGAAAGCGGCTATGTCACACCGAGATATACCGAAGCGATGTTTGAAAAGGAAAAGGTATTCAATACGGCGATCGGAAACTCGATCGCGATTCCTCACGGCATCGAATCCATGACAGGTGAAATCAAGAATTCCGGTCTCGCCATCTTCACCTTCCCGAACGGACTTGACTGGGATGACGGCAAAATCGTCAAGCTGGTCATCGGCGTCGCATCCGTCGGAGATGATCACATGAATGCGCTGGCAAAGATTGCGGAAGCGTGTGAAACCGAAGAAGCGGTGGACCGCATTGTGGCAATGAGCCAGGAAGAGATTTACAATCTGTTCAAGTAAGCAGCTGAATAAACAATATCTGAGGTAGAAAATCTATGAAAACAAAAGCAGTGAGAATGTACGGAGAAATGGATCTCCGGCTGGAAGAGTTCGAACTTCCCGAGATCAAAGAGGACGAAATCCTCGCGAAGATCTACAGCGACAGCATCTGCATGTCCACCTACAAACTGGCAAAGCAGGGAAAGAATCACAAGCGGGCACCGAAGAACATCGATACGAATCCGATTATCGTCGGGCATGAGTTTGCCGGCATTATCGTAAAGGTCGGCGAGAAGTGGAAAGACCAGTTCAAACCCGGCATGCGCTTTGCGCAGCAGCCCGCCCTGAATTACAAGGGTTCCATGGATTCTCCCGGATATTCCTACGAATACTTCGGCGGTGATTGCACCTACTGCATCTTCCCGCATGAAGCGATGGAAGTCGGAGCCCTGATGCCGTTTGACGGCGACAGCTTCTACAAGGCAAGCCTCGGTGAGCCGCTGTCCTGCTCGATCGGCGCCATGCACGCCCAGTATCATACCCGGCAGGGTGTATATAAGCATGAGATGGGTCTCAAGCGCGGCGGCAATCTCATCATCATGGGCGGCTGCGGCCCGATGGGACTCGGTGCAGTGGCGTATGCCTGCGTCTGCAAATACGATCCGGCAAGGATTGTCGTCACCGATGTCGACGATGCGAAGATCGCCCGGGCGAAGGAAGTCGTATCGCCGGAATGGGCAAAGGAGCACGGCGTGGAGCTGCTCTATGTGAATACCGCAAAGATGGATGATCCCCGCAGGGGACTCATGGATCTCACAAATGGACACGGCTATGATGATGTTCTGATCTATGTGCCGGTTCCGGCTGTGGCCGAGCTCGGCAACCAGGTGCTTGCCTACGACGGCTGCATGTCCTTCTTCTCGGGACCGAGTGAGAAGGAGTTCCTTGCCAGGGTGAATCTCTATGACTGCCATTACAACGCAACCCATATTATGGGAACGACCGGCGGAAACAACGATGACCTCATCGAAGCAAATGATCTTGCGGCGAGGGGAATCATCGATCCGGCGATCATGGTCACCCATGTCGGCGGACTTGACAGCGTGGCGGAAACCACCTGCAATCTTCCGAACATCAAGGGCGGAAAGAAGCTCGTCTACACGCAGTTCAACATGCCGATGACGGCGATCGAGGATTTCGGAAAGCTCGGCGAGAACGATCCGTTCTTCAAGGAGCTCGATGCCTGCTGCAAGGCGCACAACGGACTCTGGAATCCGGAAGCGGAGAAGATGATCTTCGAACACTTCGGCGTCAGCGTCGGACTCTGATCCAGATCATAACTGAACAGGACTCCTGCAGAATAAAAAAGATGCCCATAGAGAGGATTTAATTCCTGACAATTCAGAGAACTCTCTATGGGTGCTTTTTTTGTGAAGGCCCTTCAGTTCGGAGGTGAATTATGTGAGCAGAATCACGCCGGAGAAGAGTTCGGCTATGTTGGATGGATGATTAAGAAAAGGTGCGAACTGATCAGATGAATTACCCCGACTGATTCCGTGGAATCAGTTGGGGTTTCTTTTCCTCCGGATTCTTCCGGAGTACTCAAGGGGATCCACGTCTCCCGCTATTCCCTTCAACGGGAATTACTTGTGTTTTCTTTCTTTGCTTTTTAACAGGTTTCCTTCTG
>JAFWCM010000093.1 GCA_017536885.1 Solobacterium sp. | reverse complement strand
ATAGTCCAAATGATTCTGTCTCAAATATAGTTTCTGTTATCAAACAATACAGCACACACCGCATGTGGGGAAAGCACAGTAAGATTCTCGGCCAGCATTACTGGAAACATAAGTGTCTATGGTAAGGTGGATACTTTGCTGGTTCAGTTGGAAACGCTTCGCAGGAAACAATCAAACACTATATTGAAAACCAAGGATAATTGTAAAACCGCCCGTAAAGGGGCGATGCTTCCCTATGAAACAGGTGAAGAAAATCCTCAATCTCTTCGAGTGCGTTCTGATGGCTGCTGCCATGGAGAAGATCATAACAATCGGAGATGTATCCCGTTAAATCATAGTCTTTAAACAGCCGGGCACATTGAACAGGGGTATCCTTCCGTTTTTTCTGCGCATTGCGGAAAACCCGGCACTGCATATCAGCGATTGCGATCTGTTCCGGACTCATTCGCTTCATTGTCATAAGCAATACCCCCTTTCTGTGAATGCCCGACCCGGTACTCACATCATGGAAAACTGACGGGTGAGATTCCGGAAGTACTCGGGAAATAACATGTCAGCCAGGAGTGAAAAACCGTATTTCCTTTCCCTGCGGGAGAGCTCTAGGAGCGGGGAACAGGAACGTAACTATTGACAGAATGCCCCGGCATTTTTTAAACTGAAACCAGGGGTTGTAAACGTTACCGGTATCGTTACCGGGAACGTTTCCAAACTGATTGCAGGAAAACCGCCTGTTGCGGGCGGTTTGAAGTGAGGATATGCTATGACAACGATCAAGGATATTGCCCGGCTCTCGGGTTACAGCATTGGCACCGTATCCCGGGTGATCAACAATCATCCGGATGTCAGTGAAGCCGCAAGAATCAAGGTGGAACAGGTGATCCGAGAACAGAATTTTCAGCCTAATTCCAACGCCAAACAGCTCAAACAGCAGTCCAACTCCGCGATTACGATCATCGTCAAGGGGTATGAAAACATGTTCTTCGAAGGAATTCTCGAGCGTGTTCAGGCAATCCTGCGGGATTCGGGAGAAGATGTGGCTGTTGCCTTCCTGGATGAGTATTCCAACGAAGTGCAGACTGCCATTCAGCTGTGTGCCGCACGGAAGCCGAAGGGATTTATCTTCCTGGGCGGTAATCTTGAGTTCTTCAAGCAGGACGGACACAAGATCGATGTCCCGTGCGTACTGCTCACCAATACCGCTAAGGATCTCGAACTCACCAATCTCTCCAGCTATTCGACCAATGATGAAGAAGCCGGCTATACCGTCATCGATTATCTGATCCGCCAGGGCCATTCCAAGGTCGGAATCATCGGCGGCAGTGCCAGCCGGATCGGCTCCCAGATCGGATTCCGGAGGATGAAAGGGTGTCTCGATGCCTTTGCGGAACACGGGCTCTTCTTTGATGAGAAGACCCAGTATCAGCCTTCCCGCTTCTCGATGGCAGGGGGATATGAAAGCACCCAGAAGCTTCTGAAAAAGAATCCGGAGATCACCGCGATCTTTGCGATCGGCGACACTATTGCGATCGGTGCCATGCGGGCGATCAAGGATATGGGACTCTCGATTCCCGAAGATATCTCCGTGATCGGATATGACGGCATCGAAAGCGGACGCTACACGATCCCGCGTCTCTCCACGATTCATCAGGATACGGAGCTTCTTGCAAGAAAGGGCGTAGAGGATCTGCTCTTAAGAATCAATTACAGCCATCCGATCACCCATGAGGATATCAACTACACCATGGTCGAAGGAGAGTCGGTTGCCAAACCCCGCAAACGTAAGGAGATACGGGGCAGATAAATGAAAGAACAGAATCCCGCCGCGGCGGGGTTCTTTGCGATCACTCCTGACGGAGGAAAACGAAGAAACGAAAGGATACCGGAAATGGATTTCAATACGCATGATATCGCAAGAGATGCCTGCCAGCTGTTCGGCTCCCAGGCAGAACTCGGCTATGACTGGTGGTGGCATTCCTTCACCGCAAGAAACAAAGCAACCAAAGAAGAGAAGGCATTCTTCATTGAGTATTTTCTATGCAATCCCGCCTCGGGAGGGGAGGAGCCGGTATTCGGACAGCTTCCCGAAAACAGGGAGAAGGGCATCCGGCCGTCTTACCTTATGGTGAAGGCCGGCACCTGGGGAAAGGATGCCAGGCAGATTCACCGCTTCTTCGGCTGGAATAAAATCAAAGTGGACATGGGGGTGCCGTACCGCATCGAAGCACAGGACTGCTTTGCGAGTGAAAAGCGGATCACCGGCTTTGTCTCAGTCTCGGAAGAAGAGGCGAAGGCGCATCCGGAATGGATGTGTGAAAGCGGAACGATGCGATGGAATCTGCGGGTGGACAAACAGATTGCCTTCAATGTCGGCTATGGCGCCGATGAGAGAATGCGGCACCTGCAGGCCTTTGAGATGTTCTGGCATGCGGAGGGAATGAAGACCGCCTATGAAGGAGAAGTGGAATACAACGGCGAGATCTATGAGGTGACGCCGGAAACATGTTATGGCTATGCGGATAAAAACTGGGGTAAGGACTTCACTTCTCCCTGGATCTGGATCAGCAGTAATTCCCTTACCAGCATGATCACCGGAAAGAAGCTCGAAAACAGTGTCTTTGACATCGGCGGGGGGAAACCGAAGATCTCCCACATCCCGTTAAGAAGAAAACTGCTCTCTGCGGTCTATTACGAAGGCACCCCCTATGAATTCAATTTCTCCAAGTTCTGGGATAAACCGTATACCGAATTCGACTGCCGGGAGGAAGAGGACAGAATCCTTTGGCATATCATTCAGAAAGCCAGGAATGATATCTTCGTCTGCGATCTTACCTGCCTTAAAGAAGATATGCTTCTGGTGAATTACGAAGCCCCTGACGGAAAGAAACGCCATAACCGTCTCTGGAACGGGGGAAACGGCACCGGCAAAGCGGAACTCTTCCATGAGGGAGAACTCGTTGACCGCATCCGGATCGAACGGGCCGGCTGCGAGTACGGCGAATATACCGAATAATCCTTTATTCAGAACAAAAAATCCGTAAAACATTGTGCAAATGCATAAAAAATAGGTTTTTCTAATTTACTAAACTGGTTTATAATGTCCGTGGAGAGCCATGAAAGCGCTGTCACCTGACAGCGAGTTCAGGACTCTTGCCAGAAAGTCCTGCAGCTGGGCAAAACGGCGGAATCGCTGATGAGTGAATGCGGATCACCAAGGCGCAGACGTGTGGGTTTGCATGACGCGGGGGCTTCAGAATTCTTTCTAAAAACTTAAAAAAGAGAAAGGGGCAAAGAGAAAGACATGGCAACAGTATCACTGAGACACATCGTTAAGATTTACCCGAACACGGCCGACACGAAAAAGGAAAAGAAGACCAACCTCCTCGTCACAGACGAAGGCGTACTCGCAGTACAGGACTTCAACCTTGAAATCGCCGACCAGGAATTCATCGTACTGGTAGGTCCTTCCGGATGCGGAAAGTCCACCACACTTCGTATGGTCGCAGGTCTCGAAGAGATCTCCAAGGGCGAGCTCTACATTGATGACAAACTCATGAATGACGTCGCTCCGAAAGACAGAGACATCGCGATGGTATTCCAGAACTACGCTCTGTATCCGCACATGACAGTCCGTCAGAACATGGAATTCCCGCTCAAGCTTCGCAAAGTACCGAAGGATCAGATCGACAGAGCTGTAAACCAGGCTGCCGAAATCCTCGGCATCACGCAGTATCTCGAACGTAAGCCGAAGGCTCTCTCCGGTGGTCAGAGACAGCGTGTTGCGATCGGCCGTGCGATCGTTCGTGAACCGAAGGTCCTCCTCATGGATGAACCGCTCTCCAACCTGGATGCGAAACTTCGTAACCAGATGCGTGCTGAGATCATCAAACTCCGTCAGCGTATCAAGACAACATTCATCTACGTTACCCACGACCAGACCGAAGCTATGACGCTCGGTGATCGTATCGTAATCATGAAGGATGGCGTCATTCAGCAGATCGGAACTCCTCAGGAAGTTTATGACAGCCCTGTCAACATGTTCGTCGCTGGATTCATCGGCGTTCCTCAGATGAACTTCTATGACGGCAAACTGCTCAAGAACAACGGCAGATATGCAGTTGTTGTTGACAACGCCGTAATCGAGCTCTCTGATGAAAAGCAGAAGAACCTCATCGATCACAATGTCAGTGCACAGGACATCGTCGTAGGTGTTCGTCCGGAGCACATCACGCTGAAGCAGGTAGAGGGCAAGATGATCAAGGGTACCGTCGACGTATCCGAACTTATGGGATCCGCTGTTCACCTGCATATCAATGCGGTTGGCAAAGACGGCGTCATCATCGTTCCGACACTCGACCTCAAGGGCAACAAGTCCTTCGCTATGGGATCCCCGATCGAATTCACATTCGGCGGAAATGTCGCGCACATCTTCGCGAAGGATTCCGGCAAGAACCTGGAGTTCTCTAACGACACTGTCCAGTAATCATTACTGAATCTCTGAATCGGGCATATCATCCGCAGGTATGCCTGATTTTTTTTATGTTTCCATCAGTTTGTGTGAGAAGGAGCCGTATGCTTGCTATAATGAAATTACATTAGAAACGGGGTAAATAATACTATGAGTGTTAATGTACGCAAAGTAGCAGTAATCGGATGTGGTTTTGTCGGGTCTTCCAGCGCTTTTGCTTTGATGCAGAGCGGTCTGTTCTCGGAAATGGTTCTCCTCGATGTCAATCAGGCCAAGGCGGAAGGCGAGGCCATGGATATCAGCCACGGCACCGCGCTGACCCATCCCATGAAGGTCTATGCCGGAACCTATGATGATGTCGCCGATGCGGCAATCATCGTCGTTACCGCCGGTGCTGCCCAGAAGCCGGGTGAAACACGTCTCGATCTCATCCATAAGAATGTGTCGATCTTCTCCGGAATCATGAAGGAAATCCGGGCGAGAAAGCCGGAAGGAATCATGCTTGTCGTTGCCAACCCGGTAGATATCCTTACCTACTATGCGGCCAAGACCAGCGGTATGGGAGAGAGCAGGGTATTCGGCTCCGGCACCGTACTGGATACGTCGCGTCTGCGCACCCTGCTTGCCTCCAAGCTGGATGTCGACAGCCGTTCCATTCATGCATATATCATCGGCGAACACGGCGACTCGGAAATCGTCTGCTGGTCCAACGCCAATGTCTCGGGCGTACCTCTGCCTGACTTCTTTGCATTAAGAGGCATGGGAGACATCGATCTCACCGTTGCTCAGGCGGAAATCTCCAACGACGTCAAGAACAGCGCCTATGAAATCATCGCCAAGAAGAACGCAACCTATTACGGCATCGCGATGTCTGTCACAAGAATCTGCCGTGCCGTAATCAAGGATGAAAAATCCGTTATGCCGGTATCCACCGTGCTGCATGGTGAATACGGCATTGAAGGATGTGCGGTTTCCGTACCGGCAATCGTCGGCCATAACGGCATCGAAGATCTCGTACCGATCTCCATGTCGGAAGAAGAGCGCGATGCCCTGGATGCCTCCGCTTCCGTACTGAAGTCGATGATGGCAGACATCAGCTTTGAAGTAAATGACTGACGGTTTCTGCAAAACAGTCTGAGATCACAAAAAGAGTCCGGTGAACTTCCGGATTCTTTTTGACTGCGCAGGATTCTGTCTTTGTGTCATGCAGGAACAAAGTGAAAACGGATCATGAACGGTGCTCTTAACGGCGTATTCTGAGAGTGGTCATATGTGATACAGTTCATCGATATCTGCCGCAGTAAACTGATCCGTTTTACCGATTTCTTCCATCACCGCATCGGTAAATCCGGACAGAGAAAACAGCAGGAAGTGTATGACATGATATCCGCGAATCAATCTTGCACGGTCAAGGAGGGTATCCAGTTCCTGTTTTCCGAATCGTTCATTCCTGAATTTGCATTCTCCGATGACTGCTTCCTTTTCCGTCTTACTGATGGCAACCACATCGATATCTGTCTGACATTTTCTGAGCGGATCACTGCCTCTCCATTTGCCGATCTCAGAAATCATCATTCCGAGGTTTCCTTTCATTCCCTGCAGGAATGTGTATTCCCGGCAGATTTCTTCGAAAACAGTTCCCATATATTCATGTAAATGAGGCTGTACTGCCTGGTCATAGTAGGTTCGGCCGTATCCGCGCTCGATCAGATTGATACCTTCGGGAACAAAACGAAACCAGAATCGGAACATGCTGTCTCTGATCACATATCTGTGAAGCCGCTTATTGCTGTCATTCAGAATCGGAACCTCTTTGTCAATGACACGTATGGCTGTCAGTTTTTTGAGAGCAGGGGAAACGACCGGTGAATCCAATCCGGTTTTCGAGCAAATTTCACTGAGTGCAGAATTGCCGCGGGCAATCGCAGAAATGATGGAGTGGTATAAAGGGACATCGCGAAATTCTTCGCGAAGCATGTTTTTGGGCTCTTCAAAGAAATAACCTGAAGTTGAAAAAAACTGACGCACAAGATTGTCTTTCAGGGAAACCGCCGGATCAATCATTGAAAGATATTTAGGAACGCCTCCGGTGACTCCGTACACAATTGCTTTGTCTTCGGCCGAATATTCGGGGACAAATAATGCGCTGGTGAGGTAGTCAAAGGGACGAAGATCAATCTGGCCTGTTCTTCTGCCGAAGAGAGGAGATTTACTGCTTAATACTTCATCTTCCATAAATGTAATGGAGGAACCTGAAAGGATAAGCATGATATTCAGGCGGTTCCAGCGATTGTCAATTTCTCTCTGCAGAACAGACGCAAATTCGGGACTGGTTCTGGCAATATATGGATACTCGTCAAGAACAATCAGTAAGCGTCTGTCAGAGGGACCGGATTCGATAGAGTCAGAAATAAACGAAAGGATATCGGAAAAAGAAGGGAAAGACACTTCTGCCATTCCGGGATGAAAATACTGAAACACTGTTTTCCCCAGCCCTTTTCTGTTTTCTTTTTCCCGTCCCTCAATACCGGTGTAAAAAATCACATTTTTATTTTCGCAGAACTTATTGATCAGTGTGGTTTTCCCGATTCTTCTCCGCCCATAGATCACCATCATCTCAAAGGAGTGAGAATCATACATGAAGTTCAAGGAAGACAGTTCTTCACTTCTGCCGTAGAAAGCATTATTTGCCATAATTCACCTTTCACTAAAGTATACATTACTAAAGTATACTTTACTAATGTAAACATTATATAATTCGGCTTCAGCCGCCGCAATGGATTCCTTCAGGTAGATGAATGGGGATTCGGCCCTGATCTGTGCAGCAGGAGCCTGATGAAACCTCCGATCACCGAAAAACAGAGGATTGGGATGACAGTCTATGCAGAAGGGACCGGCAGTCACAGAAAACCGCAGGGCCGCATACCCTGGCGTATGCCGTAGTTCAGATCCGTGGATCAGATCAAAAAAACCAATCGCTTATGGGAAGTTTGCCGCACATCTGCGAAAATGGAAGAAACAGAACAGAGCCGAAAGAGAACTGGAGTATCTCTTATTCCCGGCCGAAGGAGGAATTCATGATTTGTCCGTTTTGCAGCGAAACCATACCCGACGGAGCAAAATTCTGCTCTCAGTGCGGAAAGCGTCTGATAGCGCAGGAAGAAAGGCCGAGGGGAAAGGAATTCGCATTTCCGAAAAGCACAGCCGTCAGCGGAAGATGGACGGCGGAAACAGAACTGGGCGTGATCGAACCGTTTACCATGCCGATTGCTTCTCTGATCATGGAACGCATTGCGGAGGGGAGATATCAGTTTCTGATCCTGACACCGCCGGCCACGATCGAAAACTGCCGCTTCCTGCAGTTCTGCAGTGATGATCACGGTAAGCTTCATGGGGAGATGGCAATGGCGAAGGGAAATGGCGAGGTCGTACTCCGGGCAGCTGACAATCTCGGAATCCGGGACGCGGTTCTCATGTGCGAAGCCTTCATGAACGGAACACTCCCCCGGTTCCCCGGAACCTGCAAACCCTACACGATCTGAAGGGATCTTTTCTGAAAGGCTTTCCTTATCAGCCGGTTTCTCTCGGCTGATCCCGACCTGAACCATCCGATTCATTTTCCGGATGTCATCCGCATCTTTGATGCATATGAACCGGAAACGGATGAGAATCACTGTAAAAAAGCGGATCTCCTTCAGAAGGTGATCCGCATATGGATTTCATGATCTTCGAGTTTCATGACCGAGAAGCTGTTGTCTTCGAGGATCCCGTAGCTTCGGGGATGGTTTTCCTTGGGAAGAGTCATACTGCCGGGATTCAGAAAGAGAATCCCGTCTTTTTCTTCGCATACGGGAATGTGGGTGTGGCCGGAAAGAAGAATGCTTCCTGGGACCAATGGAAAGAGGCGGCTTTGATCGAGGTGGCCATGGGTTATGTATGCCGGGCGCTTGCCGCAGCGGATGCGGTGATAGTCGGAATGCACGTCGAACTTCAGAACCATCTGATCCACTTCGGCGTCGCAGTTTCCCCGCACTCCGATGATCAATTCCGCCAGAGGATTCAGAAGTGAAATGACCTCTTTGGGCGCATAGTCAAACGGCAGATCATTTCTCGGCCCGTGATACAGCACATCGCCAAGACAAAGGATCTTCGAACAGCCATGCACTTCCAGAAGGCCATGTACCGCATCGGCAGAGCTCTTTGAACCGTGGATATCGCTGATGACAAGATATTTCATAATTCCTCCGAATGAATTGTTTTCTTCTATTGCAAACAAGACCGCAATTTCTTATATTTTAAATGGCGAACGGAACTGTGACAATGCATGGATTCCGGCAGTTTCGCCCGGTTTCACCACATTGTATTTCGCTGCATCCTTTGGAGCGGCAGGGAGGAGAAAATCATGAATAAAAGCAGAAAGAAAATACGGACGCTCACACTGGCGGCTTTTTTTGTCGCAATCGAGCTCATTATGGCAGTTACCCCGATCGGATTTATTCCCGTCGGTGCCATAAACATCACCACCATGCATCTGCCGGTCATCCTTTCGGGAATCATTCTCGGACCCGTGATCGGTGCATTGACCGGCTTTGTCTTCGGTCTTACCAGCATGCTTAAGGCAACCTTTGCCCCGGGCATCACAAGCTTCTGCTTCAGCCCGTTCATCACGGTAGGGGGAGTCTCGGGCAACTTCTCAAGCCTTCTGATCGCCTTTGTGCCGAGAATTCTGCTCGGTGTGCTTTCGTTCTACATCTACCGCGCTCTGCGCCGTGCCAGGCAGTCCCGGGTGCTTGCGGCCGGCATCTCCGCCGGGGCGAATACGCTGATTCATACCCTGGGCGTTATGGGTCTGATCTGGATCTTCTTCGGACAGCAGTATGCCAACGCGGCCGGAATCACCGTCGGTGCGGTCATCATCGCGGTTCTTACCAGCAACGGAATTCTCGAGATCATTCTCGCTTCCGTTGTCATTCCCATACTCGTACGTGCACTGAAACCACAGATGGAAAGGATGGGGTTCTATGACAAAGACCAGTAAACCCTGTGTTCTGGTAGGCATCACCGGAGGGATCGCCGCTTACAAGACCTGCTCACTCGTCTCCTCCCTGCACAAACAGGGCTATGAGGTCCATGTACTGATGACCAAAGAGGCGGAGCAGTTTGTCACACCCGTGACGCTGCAGACACTGTCTGCCAACCGGGTGATCCTCGATATTTTTGAAACCTGCAGTGCCGAGGTGCCGCATATCTCGCTGGCCGAGCAGGCGGATGTCTTTGTGATCGCTCCGGCAACCGCCAATGTGATCGCCAAGATCAGCCACGGCATGGCCGATGATATGCTTACCGCAACGTTCCTGGCGGCGACCTGCGAGAAGCTCATCGTTCCCGCGATGAACACCCATATGTTGGAAAATAAGATTACCCAGGACAACATCGAGAAGTGCCGAAAATACGGCATGCATGTTCTCGAAAGTGCGGAAGGGTATCTTGCCTGCGGCACGACCGGAAAGGGAAGAATGCCGGAGCCGGAGGTCATCGAGGATGCGGTGCTTCAGCTGATTCACACGAACAAATACCTGGCTGGCAAGAAGGTGCTGATCACTGCCGGGCCGACCTGTGAGGCGATCGATCCGGTGCGCTATATCACCAACCACTCCAGCGGAAAGATGGGCTATGCCCTGGCAAAGGCCGCAAGAAATGCCGGCGCCGAGGTGACGCTGGTCAGCGGAAAGACCAGCCTCGACCCGATTGCCAACGTGAATATGATTTATATCGAAAGCGCAAAGGATATGGCCGATGCCGTGCTGCCTCTGCAGAAGGACATGGATCTTATGATCCTTGCGGCGGCAGTGGCGGATTATACACCGCTCGAGACCGCGGAAGAAAAGATCCACAAATCCGACGGCAATATGAGACTCGAGCTCACCCGCACCACGGATATACTCAAAACGCTCGGAGAAAATAAAAAGCCGGGACAGATCCTTGTCGGCTTCTCGATGGAGACGGAAGATCTGATCAAAAATTCCAAGCGGAAGCTCGCTTCGAAAAACTGCGACTTCATCATTGCCAATTCCATCCGTGAAGAGGGAGCGGGATTCGGCACCGATACGAATATCGTGACCATTCTTTCCGAGGACAGTGAGATTGAACTCGGTCTTCTTTCCAAGGATGAAACAGCCGAACAGATTCTTCGGGCAGTAACGGGGGTGTAACATGTATCTTCTGACCATAGATGTGGGAAACACGCATATCAAGATGAATCTTCTCTCCACCGAGGATGAGAAGATCGCCGGCTTCCGCCTGACGACCAAGACACCGCGGACCAGCGATGAATTCGGTCTTGCGATCCGCGAATTTCTCAGTGCCAATTATCTGACCAAGGAAGACATCAAGGATGTCGTGATCTCTTCGGTGGTTCCCAAGGTCATGTATTCCCTGAACTCCAGCATTGTCAAATATCTGAACAAGGAGCCGATCATCGTCGGCCCCGGCATCAAAACCGGCATCTCGATCCGCACCGACAATCCCAAGGAAGTCGGAGCCGACCGGATTGTGGACTGTGCCGCCGCCTTCTATACCTATCACAGATCCTGCATCATCGTGGATTTCGGTACTGCTACGACCTTTGACTACGTCAGCGGTGAGGGCGTATTCCAGTACACGGTCATCGCCCCGGGTCTTGAAACCAGCGCCAGCGCTCTGACCAGCCAGACGGCAAAACTGCCGGAAGTGGAGATCCGCAAGCCCGAGAGCATTCTCGTCAAGAACACGATCGCCGGCATGCAGGCAGGGGTGGTGTACGGGTATATCGGCCTGGTCGAATACATCATCCGCAGGATGAAGAAGGAGCTCAATGACAGGGATGCCTTGGTCATCGCGACCGGCGGCCTTGGCAGAGTCATCGCCGAAGAGACTGATGAGATCAACATCTACGATCCCGATCTTGCCGGCAAGGGCATGCAGATAATTTATGAGAGAAACAAGGGTGCCCAGGTATGAACCCGCTGTCGATCTATCAGGTATTTGTCAGAGACTATGAGGGCGGCACCTTCGCCGATGTGGAGAAAGATCTCGACCGGATTGTCTCGATGGGATTCAACACCCTGTATCTGATGCCGATACATCCGATCGGCGTCAAAGGAAGAAAGGGCACTTACGGCAGTCCATATGCCATCCGCGATTATTATGCGGTAGAGGAATCCCTGGGCGGAGAAGAGGAGTTCCGCTCCCTGCTGAACGCCGCTCATGCCCGGGGCATGAAGGTACTGATGGACATTGTGATTCATCACACCGCAAGGGATCATCGCTGGGTGGAAGAACACCCGGAATACTACATGCATGATGAAAACGGCAATATTCTCATCGCCGTAGAGGAGTGGAGCGATATCTATGACCTCGACTTCTCCTGTGAAACACTGCGGGATGAACTGATCGCCATGTTAAACCACTGGGTGAAATTCGGAGCGGACGGATTCCGCTGCGATGTTGCCTCGCTGGTGCCGTATTCCTTCTGGGAACGGGCACGAAAGGAATCCCTGGCAATCAACCCCGATTTCATCTGGCTGGCAGAATCCGTGAATCAGGAACTGATCACCGATATCCGCTCCAGAGGCCTGGAGGCGATCGGGGACGGAGAAGCCTCGATGATCTTCGACCTTCTGTACCCTTATGATCTCTGGACCGAGATGATGCGTGCCGTGGAAAAAAAGGATCTGAAGGTATTTCAGATTCTGCTGGAATTCTCCCTGGCCGAATACCGGGCAGAGATGCGCAAGGTCTGGTGTCTTGAAAATCATGACAGAGAGCGTGCCGCATCCGTGATTCCCGATGAGGTTTCATTGATCAACTGGACCGCATGGTCGTTTCTTGCGATGGGAGTCCCGTTTGTCTATGCCGGACAGGAATATGAGATGAAGGAAAAGCCGGATTTCTTTGAGAAAGAGCCGATCCATTTTCCGAAGAAGGAAACCGAGCTCTGCCGCCTGATGCGAAAGCTCAACAGCCTGCGTCTGTTCCATATGGAAGATGTACTGGCGATGAAGACCTTCGTCAACGAATCGGCGATGGAGTTTGCGGAATACGGAAAGAAACGCCATTACTACGGATGTTTCAATGTGAATCATCTCGACGGAGAAATTCCTGTTCACTTTGAAGACGGGGAATATCGCAATGAAATCAGCGGGGAAACGGTGATTGTCCGTAACGGAAAACTCCGTGCCGAAGACTGTCCGTTCTTCTCGGTAGAGTAAGGCGAAAGCCAAAAGGTACTCCTAAAGAACCCTGTAACTCAGGAGATCACATCGTGACCGGAAGACCCGATCTTTCCGATCACGATGTTTTTATTGTCCGTGACGTACCGAAGCCCCGTCATATGACTTTACATCCTGCCGAAAAAACAGCGGAAATCTTAAAAAAATATGATTGTATACTGTCCCTTGTTCTGTTATAATAAATACCGCACATGGGGTCGTAGCTCACCTGGGAGAGCGCATCGCTGGCAGCGATGAGGTAGCGAGTTCGAGTCTCGTCGTCTCCACGCAATCAATGCCGTTTCAGTAAGAGGCGGCATTTTTCAATGAATGCTGTCCCGATAAGAGACAGAACATACAGCTGTGAAAAGGAGAATCCTCATGGTCTTTCATACCTTCGGAAGCGGGAAACAGGGAACGATTCTGTTCCTGCACGGCTTATTGACGCCATGGCAGATCTTTACGGAAACGATCGATCTGTTTTCCGATGACTATGAGGTGATTGCCGCAGAACTCGACGGCCATACCCAGAAAAGCCTCAGCACCTTTCATTCCGTAAAGGAAGAAGCGGATGAAATCCTGGACTATCTCCGTAAGCAGGGGAAGGAACATCTGCGTCTGCTTGCCGGGCTTTCCTTGGGCGGCCGGATCGCCGCCGAACTGGCAAAGCGGAAAGAACTCAGGATCGATGCCCTTCTTCTCGATGGGGCACCACTGCTGAAATTTCACGGACCGGCGATCCTCATGATGGAGAAAAACTATCTGAACTTACTGAAGAAATCCCGCCGGAGGGATCCCGCGGTTCTGAAGCAGTGCACGAAGGACTTTCTTCCCGAGGCGCATCTTTCCGAGTATCTTGCGATTGCGGATCGGGTTGATGAAGCTTCCGTGAAGAATATTCTGCGGGAAGTGTTCTCCTCCTTTGTCTTTGAACCGTATGATCCACAGATGAGGATTCTGTTTGTGCACGGCACCGGAGGAAATGAATACTTTTCGAAAAGAGGGGCGGAGCGCATGAAAGCATGCAATCCCGGGATGGAGATCCGCTGCCTTGCCGGCCTGAAACATGCGGAGCTTGCCTGCTTCCATCCTCTGGAATGGGGTGAGCTTGCACGGGCGTTTCTTGAACAAAGCAAATGAGTTAAGACTGACAGATGCCGGAGGAAAATCATGAAGGAATTCGGAAAAAAACATCCCATACTGATGAGTGTTCTCGTCTTTTTTGCCGGACT
>JAFWCM010000092.1 GCA_017536885.1 Solobacterium sp. | reverse complement strand
CTTTCTCGCCTCTTCCTGCGCGGACCATACGGAAGCGCCGGCTTCGGAGACGATCGCATATTCCACATTCAGGTTGTTGGCCTGAATCAGATCGGCAATCAGCTTTTCGCTTTCGCGGGAAGCGGTGCCGTTTCCGATTGCGATGATCTGCACGCCGTATTTTTCAATGAGCTTCAGGAGTTCCCGGTTGGTGCGTTCGATATCGCCGTCCTTGCGGAAGGGGTATACCTTCGCCACCGCCAGCATCTTTCCGGTTTCATCGAGAACGGCAAGCTTGCAGCCATTGTAGTAGCCGGGGTCAAATCCGAGCACCGTGCGGCCCTTCAGAGGCGGCTGGCTCAGAAGCTTCTCGAGGTTCATGGAGAACACTTCGATCGAGCTGGTATGCGCTCTTTCGGAAAGATCGGAGCGGATCTCGTTTTCGATCGACGGGAAGAGCAGACGCTCGCAGCCGTCGGTGGAAGCCTCTTTGATCAGCTGGGCCGTAATCGGCTCTTTTCCCTGCACATATGCCTTGTATGCCTCTTCCTCGAGATGCTCGGAATCATAGGCAAAGGAAACGGTGATGACCTTTTCCTTCTCGGCACGGTCGATCGCCATCACGCGGTGATTGGCAATCTGGGAAATCTTTTCACTGCGGTCATAATACATTTCATAGACGTGCTTCTCATCTTCCGCATCCTTTTTCTTCTTGGTCACGATCACACCGGTCTTCATGATCGTATCCTTGAATGCCCATCTCAGCTTGGCGTTGTCGCTGACCATTTCGGCAATGATGTCCTTGGCGCCCTGAATCGCGTCAGCTGTGGTCTTGACTTCTTCATTGAGGTATTTGGAAGCCTCGGCCTCGATATCTCCCTCTTCGGGAAGGGAAATGATCCAGTCGGCCAGCGGCTGCAGGCCGTTTTTGATCGCGACGGCAGCTCTGGTCTTTTTCTTCTGCTTGTAAGGCTTGTAGAGATCCTCTACCTGAGAGAGTTTTGTGCAGGCGTTGATGGAATCGCGGATTTCATCCGTCAGCTTGCCCTGCTGTTCAATGAGGTTCAGAACCGCTTCCTTGCGTTCCTTCAGATTGATCTCGTATTTGTACTGCTTTTCGATATAAAGAATCTGCTCTTCATCCAGGCCCTTGGTCTGATCCTTCCGGTACCGGGCGATAAACGGCACGGTATTGCCTTCCTCAAGAAGGGCAAGGGTGGTTTCCACCTGTGCCTGGCTGATTTTCAATTCCTTAGAAATCGTCTGAATAATCTCTTCATTCATAATACAAATGCTCCTTTGATGACCTGTCTATCTTATCACTTTCTGCGATTAAGTCATGTATTGACCTTTTCCGGTTTTTTTGCATGAGAGTTTTCGTGCATTTTCAACCCTTCCGCCGCTTTCCTATGCTAGGATTCAACTATGAGAGGTACGGAGCGCATCAGCCAGATCCAGGCCTTTGCACTGAATTTCATTGAGCTTGCGATCGGCGTCCTTCTTCTGATTCATCATCCCGGCGGAGAGTTTGTTCTTTACATCCTCACCGTCATTCTTTCCTTTATGATTCCCCTGCGGGCTTTGTTCTTCATTCGCTCCGGCATCAGAGACGGCTCTCATACCGATCTCTGCCTCATCGCCCTCAATCTTCTGCTCGGCGTCATCCTGCTGATCTTCCCCGATCTCTTTCTCAAGTGGATCGCGGTATTCTACGGCTGGCGAACCTTTGCGTACGGGCTTCTGATGACGGCAGGGGCCTGTGTGATGGTTCATGACCGCCATCCCGGCGCCCTGGGGTCACTGATCTCCGGCATGATTTCCGTTCCCCTCGGCCTGTTTCTGATTTTCAGCAGTAATTTCCCGATCAAGGAAGATGTGATCACCCTGATTGCGGCGGTCTGGTTTCTTCTCTACGGCTTTCTCGGGGTCTTCTATCAGATTCAGGTTCTGCTTTCAAGAACCTTCCGAACCATTCTTCCCCGCTCCCTCAGCGGACCGATTCTGATCAATGCGTTCCTTCCCCTTGAGGCCTACATTGCCGTTCATCAGAAGATGGCTTCTTCCTTCGGACAGGCAGCGGATACAGGAGAGGATGCGGATCTTCATGTTTATATCTATCTGAAGGGCAAGGGTCCCGAATCCTTCGGACATCTCGATTTCTCTTATCGGGGAACTATCTATTCCTATGGTAATCACGATCCGGCCGCTCGGCGGCTGTTCGGCACGATGGGAGACGGGGTGCTGATCTGCTCGGAAGTCAGTTCCTTTCTGCAGGAAAGCATCACCACCGACGGAAAAACCGTTCTTGATTACGGCATCCGCCTCACCGAAGAGCAGAAGCAGATCCTGGAGGAGAGAATCCGGGAGATGATGTCCCGCTGTCAGCCATGGAAGTGCTCTGCCGCCGAAGCGCTCAGCCAGGGCAAGGATGCCGGATCCTGTCACGATTACGCCAGCCGGGTATACAAGGAAACCTTCTGTGACATGTATAAATTCACCTCCGGCAGATTCCGCACCTACTTTATTGCCGGTGCCAGCTGCGTGTCGTTTACGGATACCCTGATCCGAACCCCCGGGCTCGATCTCTTTGATCTCAGCAATCTCGTGATCCCGGGTACCTACCTCGCTTTTCTGAACTCGGAATATGAGCGGGGCGACAGTGCCGTCATCGGCCGCACCCTGTATGCGGCCGGCGTTCACGAAGCCGTAAACGCCCATGAAAAAGCCGCGGAATCCGTTAATCCGCAGCTGTCCGGTTTCTGATTCTTTTCACTTCGCCTGTACGAAGATGAAGAAGGTATTGCCCTCTTCTTCCGTATCATAGAATTCCTGAAATGCAAGCCAGAACTCGTTCCATCCTTCCGGCACCCGGAATACCAGGTCGCCGGTTTTCTTTTGCCGTGCTTTGAGCGTATATGCCGTCTCCATCATGCATTCCGCCGACAGGGAAGGATCTTCGGCGGTCACGGGATATTCAAACCCGCCGTCCGTTTCGCCCCACTGCAGCTGAAAGTCCGTATCAAACACCGTGACGTTCCGGTCAATCGTACTCTCAAGCGTGAGGTTTATCACCGCAAGCTTCTCTCCCTCGTCCGCCCTGACGGCATCGTAATACCGGTCAGTGAGAGCTGCTTTATTCACCCGGATCGTAAACCACTCCGTCCCGAGCAGGTCCCCCATGACGCCTTCCGCATATCCCCTCTCTTCGGCCAGGATCACCTTTTCAAGAGGAGAACATCCGGCAAAGAAAAGACAGAAGAGACAGAGCAGCACCGGCAGAATCCGCTTGCCTGCCATCCCTGTTCTCCTGTTCAGAGTTCCTCAAGGCCAAGCGCTGCCCGGACTTCTTCCGCAGTTTTCGCAAAGGATTCTTCATACTGACTGTATTCCTTCGGACTCAGGAATCCCTGCGCAAGCATCTGCCTGTACATGTCCAGAAGAATATCGTAGTACCCGTTCAGATTGTAGATCACACACGGTTTCTTAATCAGTCCCAGGCGAACCGCCGACATCACCTCGGCCATCTCCTCCAGGGTGCCGGGGCCTCCGGGCAGCACCACAAACCCGTCCGCCAGGTCTATCATCTTCTTCTTTCGTTCCGACATGGTCTTTACGGTGATGCATTCACTCATGCCGGGCTGAACTCTGTACAGAAAGAACTCCGGAATCACCCCGATCACCTTTCCACCCGAAGAGAGCACCGCATCCGCAAGAACGCCCATCGTTCCGCTGCTCGACCCGCCGTAGACAAGCGTATGTCCGCCGCTTCCGATCATCTTTCCGATCTCTTCCGCACAGTTGACATAAGCCGTTCCCTCTCCTTCGGTTGAGCCAAGATAAACCGCAATATTCATTCAGTGTTCCCTCCGTTTCATGGTACGAAGCAGCTGCTTCATTTCGTCAGTGATGCGATAGCTTTCCACTGCCTTCTGGATGGTCTTGTTGTGGGTTTTCGCACTCATCGCATGGGATTCGAGGATCCGCATCGCTTCTTCCGGCTGCTTGGCCAGGGCTGTTGCCATATACCAGGCCACTGCCATATGCACATAATAATGATCCGTGTTCAGTCCGGCAATCTTTTCCATCTGCTTTTTGTCAAATCCTTCATCGAGATAATACGCCATGAGCAGTCCGACGGCTGTGCGCACCGTGAAGGGATGATCCGATTCCATCCAGCGATCAATGTGCTCCAGAGCCGCTTCCCGGTTTTTTCGGATCACCGCCGGCCGCAGGGCATCGGTCACCGCCCAGTTGTCCGCAAAGGGAAGAAATCGCTCCAGTTCCTTCATGCAGGGTTCAAACTCCCGCATGGAACTGATCAGAAAGGCATGAATCTGATCCTCGTCCAGATAGCGGTGAGGAAGAACGGAAAGAAACAATGCGTCCTTTCCTTCCTTTTTCAGCGAAGCCGCATATTTCCTGAGGACGGGGGAACGGATGCCGAGCACCCGCTCTTTGTCCGTCTCCGGCAGAAGTGCCGAAAGGAACGCGGCGTTTTTCGGATCCCTGAGTTTCAGAATCTGTTCTTCGATTTCCTTATACTGTTTCTTTTCTTCCCGGTTCATGGGAGTTCTCCTTTGTAAATACAAAGATCAGCGCTGAGCCAAGCACACTCATGACAACGCAGATCACAAGCAGGGCATCAATGCCGAGGCCGTCAATCACAAGCCCTCCGAACAGGCCGGCCAGCAGTCCCGCCGCGGTTCCGGCAGTCGTCATCAGCGCCTGGCCCTTGACCGAATCCTCTTCTTCGGTGTTCTCGTGGGCATAGGCAACGGAAGAGGGAAGATATAATGCAAAGCTCACGATCTGCAGTGCCTGGGAAAACAGAATCATCTGATAGTTTCCCGCCGCAAGCAGGATCAGATGCTTGATGATATAGCCGATGCCGGACGCACACAGCAATTGTCTTACCGAAAACTTCCCGCGCAGCCGGTCATAGAAGAAAATCACCGGGATTTCCATGATCGCCGCCAGGGAAAGTCCGAATCCCATCTCCTTTGCGGTTCCGCCGACCTCACTTACGATCTGAAGCAGGTAGTTGCCGGTAATGGTCGAACAGAACATGAAGCACAGGCCCCCGAGGCTCACCATCGCCATTTTCTGATGAGCTTTGACAAACGCCAGAAGATTCTCCGCCTTCTTCTCTTCTTTCTGTTTTTCAAAGGGGAATCCATGCCCTTTCAGAATTCTGCTGAGATAGAACAGAATGCCAAGGATCAGAAGGATCGCAAGGACGGTAAGAGCCGGGAAGGTGATGATTCCGTACCGCTCGGCCGCAAACCCGGCCAGAGAGCTCATCAGGGAATAGCCTAACGACCCCATGGCTCTGGCGGCGCCGTAGTTCATGGAAAAGCCTGCTCTCTCCAGGCGGTAATTCAGTTCATTCAGCAGCGGCAGCATGCATACCTGGACGATATATGCCATGGTATAGAATACGGCAAGAAACAGGCTGTGTCCCCGCAGCACCAGCAGGAGGCCGGCGAGAATCAGAAAGACGCCGCAGATCCAGCTCAGGATCTCACTGACGTTGTGTTTCTTCGTATTATCCGCATACTCCGCCAGCAGCGGCTGAAGCAGCACCGCCCCGCCGTTGCCGAGACTTATGATCAGACCGATCTCAAAGGAAGAAAATCCCATCGGCAGTAAAAATGCAGAACAGAAACTGCATATGGTCGCGTTGCTCGCCCAGTAAAAGAAATGCAGTGCGCCGTACGATATCTGTGACGAATTGCGTTTCATACAGCAATTATACGCACTGCTTCACAAAAAAGAGAGCACTTAGCTCTCAGTTTCCCAAATCACGTATGACATCACGGATCAGTCCGTCCATCTCCTCTTCACTCATCTGCTTTTCACAGATGACAGCCATGGGTTCTCCGTTTGCGGAAAACACTGCGGCGCGGTTTCCGTATACCGAAACCTCCGTATCGAGAATGACGGTTTCCCGTTTCTCTCCATAGGACTGCGCATCGAATGCCTCTGCCTCCTGCCCGCTCAGGATGCGGATCGTCTGACTGGCCGCATCTGCCGTCGTCCCGGAAGCCGACTCCCGGTACCCTCCTGTCAGAATCTCCGAAGGATGTTCCTCTTTGATCTTTGTATTGGCGGGTTCGGCAGCCGCGAAAGTCTCCGGTTCTGCCGCGGGGGCCTCATCGCTGAGCGCTGATGCGGAATCTCCGCCGGCCGCAAGGCTCTCCTGCGGCGCATAGGTGGTCTCATTCATCGCCGGGGCAGGCATCGGCGCTCCGGTTCTATGGAATACGCCGAAATACAGAATCAGCACCGCAAACGCCGCGGTAAGACCGGCCATCCAGGGCCGGAACACAAACAGCGGCTTCCGCGCGGGTGTAATCTCCTCCTTCAGGAGATTGGCAACTATGCTTTCTTTCTGGTCCTCGGAGAGGCGTATGAATTCATTTGCTTTCTGATACTTATTCAAAGTCATATACCTCCTTCAGAACGGTTCTGAGGGCATCTCTTCCCCGGGAGAGGTCGGAGCGCACGCTCCCTTCTTTCCTTCCGAGAATATCTGCGATCTCCTTTGTCGAGTAACCTTCCTGATAGAACAGGTGAATCACTTCCCGGTATTTTTCCGGCAGCTGATTCACGGCATTCCAGACAAATTTCAGGTCTTTTTCTTCCGATCCCGCAAATGTTTCATCCAACTCCGTTTCATCCCTCGCGTTCAAGGAGCGCAGGCGGTTGCGGGAGAGATTGGCTGCGGTTTTCATCAGCCATCCCTTTTCCTTCATCCCGTCGCCGTGAAAATCGGGATCGTACCGAAGCAATTGGAGAATGGTATCCTGGACGATTTCCTGGGCATCGGCGTCATTGTGCAGATAGGAAAATGCCAGCCGGTACAGGCTGTCTCCATAGGTATTCAGTATCCTGCGGACATGCAGTTCCCTGACAGAAAGTGCCATACACCTATTGTAAGCCATAAAAAACATCCCGGCTGCCATTGAAACACCGGAATGTCGGAAAACGCTGCAGATTGTGCGGAGAATTATTTTTTTCTGCGGACATTTTTGAAGGCAAGGCCCGCATGTTTGGAAAGATATTTCCGGATATCGTTCATATCCTGATCGGGAAACCGGATTTCTGTAGGGGCGCGGCGGATCGTGAGCTTCAGGGCGTTGAACTCGTCATCGATCTCCATGGGCTTGCATTTCTCATATTTGTAGAGACGCCCGATCATGACCACCCCCTCCGGGCAGAGACCGGATTTCATGAACCAGTACATGATTCCCATCACGATCAGGATGATGGTCTGAATCACCCGGAAGCTTCCGGTGTAGTTGAAATTGGAGACCAGCGCGATTCCCCAGAACACTGCCGGAATCACCCAGCGCGGGCCGAGTCTTGTCGGGATCTCCACCTTCCGGGAATCCCTTAACATCTTCGCCAGCAGGACGAGAACCACTGCATCCAATATATAGAAAATAAGATCTCCTACCGTCATAACCGATTCCTTTCCGTAAAACAGGCGGGGTTGCCGCCTGCTGTTATTTTGTCGGATGCTTGATCCGCCTGCCGTCAATCGTCGTCTGAACGATCTCCGTGATCACATAGCCATTCTTCAGAAGGATGTCCCGCATCTTGTCGACCGGGATCGAACCGCTCGCCTTGACGACCGCTTCGGTTCCGCGCTCTTTCGTGCGGAATACGGCCAGGCTTTCGACATTGGCAAAGTTGTCCGCAAACAGCTTCACAATACCCTGGAAATACCCCGGCTGGTCAATGCAGCGGATGACGAAGCGGGTTCCCACAACACCATAGCCGAGGAGGTCCACGAAGGCCTGGAACATATCCTTCTCGGTGATGATGCCGATGACCTTCTTCTGCTCATCGATGACCGGAAGAACCGAAATGTCATTGTCGATCATGATCTTGGCTGCTTCTTCCAGGAAGACATCCTGCGTCGTGGTATGAACGTCGCGGATCATGATATCGCTGACCTTGCGCTTGGAAAGCAGGTAGTTCAGTTCGAAGATCGACAGGGATGTGGCCTGGGCGCCGCTGCTTTCCTCCACCATGCCCTGGGTCACAAGACCGACCAGTCTGCCATCCTCATCTACGACCGGAAGGCGGTGGAAATTGTTTTTCCCCATGATCTCCACAGCTTTGGAAATGACCGTATCCTTTGTCACGGTATGGGGATTTTTTGTCATATGATCCTTTACGTACATACTTATCCTCCTAGATATGCTTTCTGTACACGTTCATCACTGGCAAGCTGTTCACCCGTGCCTTCCAGTGTGATTCTTCCTGTTTCAAGAACATAGGCATGGTCCGCAATGGCAAGTGCCCGCTTGGCGTTCTGTTCGACGAGGAGCACGGTTTTGCCCTTGTTGTTGATCTCTTCGATAATCGCGAAGATTTCCGATACCAGAAGCGGGGAAAGACCCATCGACGGTTCATCCAGCAGGATGATATTGGGATCCGCCATCAGCGCCCGGCCCATGGCAAGCATCTGCTGTTCGCCGCCGGACAGCGTTCCGGCGAGCTGGGCATGACGCTCCTTGAGACGGGGGAAGAGATCATAGACATAATCCATGTCGGCCTTGATCTTCTCCTTGTCTTTTCTTGCATATGCCCCAAGGGTCAGGTTTTCCTCCACCGTCTGCTGGGCGAATACGCGCCTGCCTTCCGGCACCTGGGCCAGGCCCATGGAGACGATCTTATGGCCGGGAATCTTCGTGAGTTCCGTATCATTCAGCCAGATGGATCCGCTCACCGGCTTGATCAGCCCCGAGATTGCATGCATGGTGGTTGTCTTGCCGGCGCCGTTGGCTCCGATCAGGGTGACAATTTCACCGTCATTGACTTCAAATGAGATGCCTTTGATCGCTTCGATCATACCGTAGCGAACAACCAGATTTTCTACTTTCAGCATAATCGTCACTCTCCCAGATACGCCTTGATGACCTGCGGGTTCGCCTGGATTTCCTCCGGCGTTCCCTCCGCAAGCATCATTCCGTAGTTCAGCACGGTGATCCTCTCGCAGATCCCCATGACCAGCTTCATATCATGTTCGATCAGAAGAACCGCAATCCGGAAGTGATCTCTGACGAAGCGGATCATATCCATGAGCTCTTCCGTTTCCTGCGGGTTCATGCCGGCAGCCGGCTCGTCGAGAAGCAGGAGTTTGGGCTCGGTGGCCATGGCGCGGGCAATCTCAAGACGGCGCTGGGCACCGTAGGGAAGATTGCCGGCGGTGATGTCCTTCTTGTCTTCGAGCCCGAAGATCTTCAGCAATTCAACCGCTTCCTTTTCCACCTTTTCCTCCTGCTCATAAAACTTCGGAAGCCGGAAGACGGCATCGAAGTTGCTGTAGGAGATCTTGTTGTGCATGCCGATGCGGACGTTGTCGAGCACCGTGAGATTGGAGAAGAGACGGATATTCTGGAACGTTCTGGCAATCCCCTGCTTATTCATTTCCACCACGCTCATCTTCTCGGTATTTT
The DNA here is from genome assembly GCA_017536885.1 of Solobacterium sp. Lineage (GTDB taxonomy): Bacteria > Bacillota_I > Bacilli_A > Erysipelotrichales > Erysipelotrichaceae > Bulleidia. The sequence continues at coordinate 18,296 of JAFWCM010000092.1, read as the reverse complement.
TGCCGCAGAAGGTAATCGTACCGCGGCTGGGCTTGTAGACCTTGGTGAGCATGTTGAAAACGGTGGTTTTGCCGGCGCCGTTGGGGCCGATGAGTCCGACGATCTCCTCATTGAAGACCTGAAGGCTGAACTCATTCACCGCTGTCAGGCCGCCGAAGTCGATGCCGAGTCCCTGTACATCCAGGACCGGTGTTCTGTTCTCACTCATTTGCGGCCTCCTCTCTTTTGCGGGAAGTCAGTTTCTGTTTCATGGATTCCGCGAATTCGCGGACCTTTGCGTTATTGGAAAGGATCATCATCAGAATGAGGACAATCGCATATATCAGCATTCTGTAGTCCTGCAGGCCGCGCAGAAGCTCGGGCAGAAGCACCAGGATGATCGTGGAGATGATCGTTCCGGTCATATTGCCCAGTCCTCCGAGCACCACATAGACCAGGATCAGAATCGACAGGTTGAAGTCAAACTTCGCCGGCACCAGGGTCGAGTAATTCAGACCGTAGAGCGCACCCGCCGCCCCGGCCAGGGCAGCCGAAATCACGAAGGCGAGCATCTTGGTATTGGCGACGTGGATACCCACGGACTCCGCCGCGATCCGGTTGTCGCGGCAAGCCTGAATGGCACGGCCGCTGCGGCTGTACATGATGTTATAAATCACGATCAAAGCCGCAAGCACCAGGATGATTCCGACGGTAAACGTCGCAATGCGCTGGGTTCCGGTGGCGCCCATCGGGCCGTTGATCAGTGCCTTTCCGCCGGGAGCGAGCTTCAGCTTGTTTTCCACGAAGCTGAACTGGAAGCCGTTGGCGTCAAAACCGATGTAGAGGTTGTTGATTAAGGACTTGATGATTTCTCCGAACGCCAGCGTCACGATGGCAAGGTAGTCACCCTGCAGCTTGAGCACCGGCACGCCGATCAGAAATCCGAAGACGGATGCGATCAGAGCGCCGCACACAATCGCAAGCAAAAGCCGCAGCAGCGTGTTGGAGACAACCGGCGCAAGGGCGCCGGAGACACAGACGCCCATAAAGGCGCCGAGGCTCATGAATCCGGCCTGGCCGAGATTCAGTTCGCCGGACACGCCGACGTTGAGGTTGAGTCCGAGCGCCGCGACCATATAACAGGTCACCGGCACCAGAAGCGACTGGAACATACTGGAGAGATTTCCCGATTTCAGCAGGATCTCCACCACGATATAACCGAGAATGACGATCAGGAAGGAGATGGTCCGGCTGCGGACCTTGCGGTCGAATAACGCCCGGAAGAAGCTCTTGATTTTTTTCATGAGAACCCTCCTTCTAGACCTTTTCGCTGATCTTCCTGCCGAGCAGTCCGGTCGGCTTGATCAGCAGGACGATAATCAGAACGGCAAACACGATCGCATCGCTGAGCTGGGTGGAAATATACGCCTTCGAAAGAATTTCGATGACTCCCAGCAGAAGACCGCCGAGGAATGCCCCGGGAATCGATCCGATTCCGCCGAACACCGCCGCGGTAAACGCCTTGATGCCCGGCATGGATCCAAGCGTCGGGCTCAGCGAAGGATAGGTCGAACACAAGAGCACCGCCGCAATCGCTGCGATACCGGAGCCGATCGCAAAGGTGATGGATATAATCCGGTCGACATTGATGCCCATCAGAACCGCAGCACCCTTGTCTTCCGCGCAGGCACGCATCGCCTTACCGGTTCTGGTCCGGTTGATGAACAGCGTAAGGCAGATCATGACCGCAATGCAGATGAGAATCGTGACAATTGTCAGATAGGAAATCGACAGCTGTCCGCCAAACAGCTGAACCGAACCGGCCGGCACGACGGAAGGGAACACCTTCGTCGAAGACGACCAGAGCAGCTGCGCTCCGTTCTGCAGAAAGTAACTGACACCGATCGCGGTGATGAGCACCGCAAGACTGGGCGCCTGGCGAAGCGGTCTGTACGCCAGACGTTCGATGACCACGCCGAGCACCGTACAGGCAAGCATTGCCAGCAGGACCGACGGAATCACCGGCAGACCGAAACTGTTAAGCGCAAAAAAAGCAACATACGCACCCACCATCATGATGTCGCCGTGTGCAAAGTTCAGCATTTTGGCGATCCCGTAAACCATGGTGTACCCGAGTGCAATGATTGCGTATACGCTGCCCAGAGACAGTCCGTTAATCAGATAAGACAAAAAGGCCATACGCTATCCCCCTTCATAAAAATACAATAAGGTTGCCAAAATTTCCATTTGGCAACCTTTCTGACTACGCAGAACTAATGAACTCAGCCTTCTACGCCGACGTAAACACCGTTCTGGATTACGACAGCCTTCGGAGCCTTGGAAACTTCACCGTTCGCATTCCATGTGACATCGGAACCGGTCAGACCGTTGAATGTCATGGAGGTGAACTGGCCGACCAGTGCGCTGCAGATATCCGCATTGCTCTTATCGGAAGTCATGCCGGCTGCTTCGAGCGCCTGAGCGATCGCATAGACAGCGTCATAGGCATCCGCCGCAAACTGGTTCGGAACTTCTCCGTACTTGGACTGGTAGTTGGCAACGAAATTCTTTGTGAGATCATCCGACGCATCCGCGGAGAACGGTGTCAGAAGGTAGACACCTTCCGCAAGCTTGGTGTCAAAGCCTTCCATGGAGAGGATACCGTCCATGCCGTCAACGCCGAATACGCTGACTTTGTATCCCATATCGTTGGCCTGCTTGAGAATCGTGGAAGCCGGCTGGTAGTAGATCGGGAGGAAGAGAATGTCGGCACCGGCGCTCTGTGCCTGTGTCAGCTGAACATTGAAGTCATTGTCTTCGCCGGCAAATGTTCCGGTGTAAACAACTTCGAGACCCTTTTCCGCAGCTTCCGCAACAAACTTGTTGTAGATACCGGTGGAATAGTTGTCATCGTTCTTGTAAATGACTGCGACCTTGGAGCCGAGGTCTTTGTGAGAGCTCAGATAGTCAGCGCTCGCTACACCCTGGTTCGGGTCGGTGAAGCACATCTGGAAGATATTTCCGTAAGCGCCTGTCATGTTGTCGGAATCTTCGAATACGACAGCCAGAGAGGAGCCGGACGGAGTGATCGCGAATGTGCTGTCTTCTTTATACAGCGGAGCGACTGCAGCTCCCGGAGAGGAAGTAACGGTGCAGAGGCTTACCTGCATGCCCCAGTCCTTGAGGGCGTTGTAGGCGTTGACTGCCTTTTCCGCATCATGTTCGTCATCCTGCATGTTGAACTCAAACTGGACGGCACCGCCCTTGGCGTTGATCTCATCCACTGCGAGCTGAGCAGCGTTCTTGACGGCATTTCCGTAAACTGCTGCGCCGCCGGAGAGAGGTCCGGATCCGCCGAGTTTGAACTTTCCGCCTGCCGCCGCTGTTGATGCGGTGGTGTCGGTGCCGGTGCTGCCGGATTCCGTAGTTGTGGTCGTTGTGGTCGTTGTGTTGGTGCTGGAAGAGGCATTGCCGCTTCCGGAACATGCCGCTAATGACATAGCCATTACAGCCGCAAGTCCGCCTTTCATAAACTTTTCAAAATTCATAAAATCTTTCCCTCGATTTCTAACTTCACCGTAAAAATGAAGTTGTGTCCATTATATTGAGGAATATTTCGCATTTCAACACATTTCAAGGAAAAATTTTCATCATTTCAGATAATCTTTGAAAATTATTTCAGGAAGTTTCAAGGCATTTCAGCACTGCTGAGAGATTTCATCTGTGATTTTTCAGTCAGAAGCAGATCGGAAAGGGGATATTTTTCCGGCCGGAAGACAAAAGAAAAGGGCATCCCCGGATACCCCGTATTATGCATGCATACCAGGCGTCATCCCGCTTTGGGCTTTTTGCGGAACAGCACCAGAATCAGAACCGCAGCCACGGCGATCACCCCGAGGATCAGACCCCAGGAAACCCCCGAAGAGGTTTCGGTAATGGCCGGCTCATCCGGTATGTCCTTAACGATATCGATTAAAAGCGAAGCCAGTTCCATAGTACACCTCCGATCATGGATATCAGATTCAGTATAAACGATATTCGGTACGGATGTTTCTCTTCGAGATAACTTTCATAGATCTTTCCCTCTGCCAGGATGATCAGCGGTTCCAGAATGAGATAGATCACCGCAAGCACCGCATTCATCGAGAGCCTTCTGTACAGCAATGCCCCGCACATAGTCAACGCGGGATTGGTAATCATATTGGCAAGAAAGATCAGAAGCAGATTTTTCCGGCCGCGGATACCTAGCAGTACCGCTCCGATCCCTTCCAGGATCTCCGTGAGGATTAACGGCACAAGAAACCGGAAATTGTTCATGACTTTTCTCCGGGCACCGCAAGCAGAAGCAAAAGAGAGATCAGACTGCCGGCCGAACCGATCTCCGGCCAGGAGAACCAGCCCTGATGCGAGAGGACAAAGCCGACAAACAGGCCGAAGGTCAGAAGGCCGAAGGCAAAGCCTTCCATGCCCTTCATCTTTCCGGCGAGAAGATACAGCGTGACCGGCATCGTCATATTGAAGAAAAACAGTGCCGCAAGCCCTGCCGGCATCACCGCCCGAAACGCATAGAACACCGCCGCAGAGAGCAGCGAGACGATTGCCGTTTTCCTCATACCATACCGGGCCGCAAGAAATCCCCCGGCTGTTTTTCCCGAAGCCAGGGCAAGCACCGCAAGCAGTCCGCTCACAAAGCCGATCTTCCACGGCATGCTTACCGAAAGGCCGATCCCGCTGCGCAGGATCACCACCAGAAGACAGATCACCGCAGCCGCAATGGCATGGTCTTCGATCTGTACCGATGTCCCGCCTGCCGGTTCCTTTTCATCAGAGCTCTTCAGGAGAATTCCGGCAAGCACCGCCAGGATCAAAGCGGAACCGCCCGCAGTCAGAACTGCGGAAACTCCGGTCACCCACGATCCGAGAAACAGGCCGACCGCACCGGGAGCCACAAAGACCCCAAGCCCTCTGCCCCGGTAATTGCGGCGATTGTCCTCATCGATCGTGATCACCCCACCGCCGGTATGAAACAGCGCATTGCCCAGTCCGAGCACAGCGGGATGCGCAAACAGACCCGCCAGGGTCAGGGAAGCCCCGGCCAGGGTGAACAGCACCGGCGCACTGCGGGCAAAGGAAGTATCGTGTTTCTGTCTCAGCCAGTCGAGCACGATCCCGATCGGCATCTGCAGCGCAAAGGCGAAGAAGTTGTAGATCAGATAAACCGTGAAGGGATCGGCCGGATTGCGGAATCTTCCGTAGACCGCAAAAGCGCACAGAAAATCAATCATGCAGTGCATGATTGATAAAACGGCAATTCGTTTTTTCCCGGTTTCGCCTTTCATCCGCGGATGGACGTATACCCCTTGGACTGCAGGCATTCTTCCACTTCGCTCGCTTCCGGTACGTGAAGAATCGCAACCGGATTATCGGAACTGCGGATATAGCAGACATACAGATAATCGATGTTGATCATACTGTCAGAAACATCCTTCAGAAGACGGTTCAGACTTCCAACCTGTTCGGAAATCTCGATACCCAGGACATTGTCGATTTTTACGAGATATCCGTTGTTCTCAAGCACAGTACGTGCTTTCTCCGGATCCGAGCACAGCATCCGGATAATTCCGAATTCGGGACTGTCGTTGGATACGACATTGTAAAAGTCCACCCCCTGTTCCGAGATGCTTCCGATGATTGCATTCATCGCTCCCTTTTTGTTTTCCGCAATGACAGAGATCTGTTTCAGCATTGTTCTTCTCCCCCTTTATAATGTGCGCTCAGAGATAGCGCTCCATTTCCTTTCTGACACCGGAATAATGCGCATCGATAATTCCGAAATCCTTCTCCTTATAATTCCAGAGCGAGCGGCCGATGCCGTATTTTTCAAAGACGCTGTGAATGTCCTTCAGCCAGCGCAGCGTATCCTCGGGCGGAGCCTGATCGATGACGCCGTATTCACCGCAGTACAGCGGCGCATTGTTCTTTTCTGCAGCCTCCACCGCCGGGGCAAACAGCACATCGAAGACTTCGGCGCCTTCCATGTCCGGATCCAGCTGATTGACGGCATTGACCAGTTCATTCTGCAGGCCTTCGGAGAGTTTCCTGTATTCTCCGGCCTTCAGCGGATAAGACACGGTGATATCCGGCATGTTCTCCACCCAGTATGCCCGCTGGTGAGTGAACATGATCGGTTCATAGCAATGGAAATTGTATACCACCCGGTCATCCTTCGGTTTATGAAGCATGGGGACACTGGTCACGTTGTTGTATCTTACGCCGCCGATGACAATCCAGGCATCCTTCGCATTTCTGCGGATCACATCCACTGTCTTGTCGGCGATGCAGTTCCACTCTTCGGCGATTGCCGGACTGATCACTTCATTCAGAAGTTCGAATGCGACATGGGATTCTTTTCCATACCGTGCGGAGATCCTGTCCCACATCGTATAAAACCGCTTCTGCAGCGATTCCTCCCGGAAGAAGATCTCCCGGTCGGCGCCGACAGCGAGGGGATCGAAGGTATAACCGTAGGTATTATGCATGTCGAGAAGCATATTCAGTCCGTATTCGCGGGTCCACTTCACGGCCCGGTCGATATACTGATATCCATCCTCCAGCAGTTCTCCCGTTTCGCTTTCAATCAGCGGATAGTCGACGGGGACCCGGACATGGTCCACGCCCATCGCCTTGATTTCCCGGATATTATCTTCCGTGATAAATGTTTCGTAATGTTCCTTGCTGGTCTCATCTGCCTGGGACAGCCAGCCGCCGAGGTTGACCCCTTTCTGAAATCCTTCGAATTTTCTCATAGTACTAACCCATTCCTTTGTTTCAGTTTACACGATGGAGAAAGAAAAAGAAAAAAAAGGATTTCAGCAGGCAGTGCGCTCTCCGCCCGAAATTCCCGGATTTCTCCTTCTTTTTGCGGCGGCACTCTGCGCTTTGGATTTCGCGGATCTTCTCTCGGCTGTTTGACTCAAAGAAAAACTCCGCGCATCTTTCGGGACAGAAAGACACGCGGAGGGCCGGTTCATCGCAATGATTTTTATTCGTCTGTTTGTTTATTTGGCTGCCGTAACACTGGTGATGTGCGGGTTAGGTCCCTCATACCAGTACAGGAATCCTTCCAGGTCCACAACATCACCGATCTTCAGCGCTTCGACCGCTTTGTATACATCGGTGTCTTCATTGCAGAGATATGCGCGGATCGTGAAAGTATAGGTATTGCCGTCTTTGGAAACATTAAAGTAAAGGTCGTTGCCGCGGGTGCCGCTTCCGTCCCAGTTGTAGAGATAAGCGACATCATTTCCGGCGTCATCCTTGCCGGCCGCTTCTACCGTCATTCCCTTGAAGGAGACCTTCATGTTCTGATGCTTTACGAGATCATCCTTGCCGAGAAGATCTGTGACATCGATAGGCTGGGCGATATAGCTGCCGTTTTCGATCGCGAATTCCGCATCGACGATTTCCACTTCTCCCGACCACTCGGCTTTGTATCCCGTGACCTTGATCTTTGTGCCGTCTTTCAGCTTGCCGTAATCCGCTTCGGAAATCGGCATGTCATAGATAAAATACCCGCCGTCAGCGTCCTGGGTGTAGAGGGTTGCCTTGTTGTCCCACCAGGACTGCTTGGCCTGCACATAGGTTTCCACCGTCACCTTGGTGTCAAGGGCGGCCGCATCATACTCGGCATAAGTCATGACGCCTTCGGATTTTGCATTGATATCCGCAGGAGCGCCGCCGGAATTCGATCCGGACCCGGATCCCGAGCCGGAACATCCTGCCAGTGCAAGCATCGCTGTGATAAGAACAATACTGCCAGTTTTCTTCATATTTCCTCCCTGTCCTGTTTCGGGGCTGTCCCCCGGTTTCATTATAGTGATATTTACTGCTTCGACGCAGCCTTTCTCCGCTTGTTCTGATCATAGAAGTACCACGCGATGATCATCGCCCAGATCAGTGCAAGGGAAATTAAGAGCGCTTTTGAAGCGGGCGGAAGCGGGCCGAGATCCTCTTTCGAGGTATTGACGGCACCCGTCTCATTGAGCCGGTAGAGCGCATTCATGTCTTTGAACAGCTTATCGAAATACGCATCGTCTATCGTTTCCTTCCGCCGCACGGACTTGACCACGCTCTCCACCATCTGCCCGGCCGCATCGCGCAGCGATGTTGAGCCATTGAATACCGGGGTGGTGAAGGTATGGGTGACGTTGTCGATCAGAAGCTTCGAGGCATCGATCTTCACTTTGTAATGGTCGCTGTCGGTGCCGGAAAGAGAGAGATACTCCTGATATTCCTCGGAGTTCTGCGCCTTGGATGTCACCGGCACATAGCCTTCGGTCTCCGCATAACCCCACTGCACTTCATTGGTGAGCAGATACTGCATGAACAGCCAGGAGGCCAGCACCTCCTGGGGATCCGCCTTGTTGAAGAGGCATACCGAAGGTCCCTGGGAGATCATGTAAGGATTGTTCACATCAAACTGGGGAACCATGCGCACAGCCGTGTCAAAGTCCACGATCTTGTCGGGACTGATATCGGAAAGAGGTGCGCGTGATCCCATCCAGGTAGATCCCGCCGTGGAGTCGATCGCGAACAGGCACTGCCCGGCATTCAGGAAATTGCCCGGATAGCTGGAAATCTGAAAGGTGGAGAACGACCCGGTTGCGGCATGGCCGCCGATCATGCGCAGAAGATCTTTTGTCGTATCGTTGAATATCAGGATTTCCCCCTCTTCCGTGGAATACCCCGCGTCTTTCTGCTTGAGCATCGTGATCATCATGTTGTCCGTGGACTTGTAGATAATCGGAATCATGACCTTCTGCCCGTTCAGGGTAAAGTTCCCCGCCGCATCCTTTGTCATGGCTTTCTCACCGATCTCAAACATGTAATCCCATGTCATGATCTCCGGAAGATCATATCCGAGTTTTTTCACATAGGTTTCATTGACATAGACCGCTTCCGTGGAACGCATGAAGGGAAGCGCATACTGCTTTCCGGCAAGGACGCCCTCTTCGAGAAACTGGGGAATGATCTCTTCCTCTTTCACTCCGTCAAACTTCAGCTGGCTGCCGCCGAGCCCGTACTCTTCGTCGTCAAAGAGCTCATCCAGCGCAACAACCACATTGTCTCCGGTCATATAGGTGGAGATGTGATCGGGATAGGTAATGCAGATATTCGGGGTGGTGTTGGTTGCGATATTGGTGATGACATCGTTATAGATCTTGCCGTAATCGTTGTAGATCCGGATATTGACATGAATATTGGGATACAGCTTCTGGAAGGAAGCGACCGCATTCTCGTAGATCTTTGTCTGATTCTTATTCGTATCATTCTTTGCCCAGAAGGTCAGTTCAAAGGTTCTGCTTTCATCCAGCTGTTCGGGAATGACAAACGCCGCCATTCCCCGCGAGCCATGGCATCCGCCAAGAAGCGTACAGCTGACAAGCGCGGACAGAAGAATTGACAGCCACCGTCTCATAAGCCCTTGGTACCTCCTCTGCTTACACCTTCCATGATCTTGTTGTGGAAGATCAGAAAGAGAACGATCAGGGGAACGGAAATGACTACGACCGCCGCCATCATCGCCGGAATGTTCTCTCTTCCGAATCCGTTTTCACGGATTGCCTGAATTCCGTTGGAGACCAGATAATACGCCTGGTCATCGGTGATGAGACGAGGCCAGACATAGGCATTCCAGCATTCGATCACCTTGAGAATCATGACGGTGATAATCGTCGGCCGGCAGATCGGAATCATGACCTTGAACAGATAGCGAAGATCGGAGGTTCCGTCGACCTTTGCGGCAAGGTAGAGCTCTTCGGGAATCTGTTCGAAATTCTCCTTGAGCAGATAGATGAAGAACACCGAAGCCACACTCGGCAGGATGAGGCCCGGAAACGAGTTTCTCATATTCCAGTCGGTGATCGTCACGAAGTTGGTGATGATGACCAGTTCGATGGGAATCATCATCAGGGCAAGAAACATCGTAAAGATGAGATCCTTTCCGGGAAACTTCAGCCGCGCAAACGCATATGCCGCAAACACCGACACGATTAACATCAGCGCCGTGGTGATCACGGTAAAGATCAGTGTATTGAGAAAGAATTTTCCCAGCGGCACGGCGGTAAAGGCTTCCCGGTAATTCTCCAGCGTGGGGTTCAGGGTATACAGCTTCGGTATATACTCCGAGTTATAGGCGCTGTACGATTTTACGGAAGTGAGTATCATCCAGTAAAACGGAAACAGCACGAGGAACGCCCAGATGACGAGAAGCACGTAGGTGACCGTTGTTCTGATGGATTTCCGGCGCTTTGTCTTCGCCTCGATTTCCGCATAGGTTTTCATTTCACTCATAGGTTCACCTCACTGAGTCACCGGATTTTTCCGGGAGACAATCAGATTGATCACAGTGATCGTAAGCACAATCGCAAACAGGATCAGAGCTGCCGCCGCCGCGTAGGAAGGATAGCCGCCGCTGTTTCCGTAAAGCATGTCGTAGACATATCCGACAATCGTGTTCATCCCGGCTGCGTTGAGATTCGTTCCGAAGATCGCGACCTCATCCGAATACGCCTTGAACGCGCCGATAAATCCGGTGATGATCAGATAGAAAATCATCGGGGAGATCATCGGCAGAGTGATTTTATGGAAGATCCGCCAGTCGGAAGTTCCGTCGATCTTCGCGGCTTTATACAGCATCGGATCCACCGAGGCAAGAGCGCTGGTAAGAATCAGAATCTTGAAGGGAAGAACGATCCAGATCGTATAGAAGCACATCACCGTCATCTTCGCCCAGTACGGTCCTTCGATAAAATCGATGCTGGGACCGCCGAAGAAGGAGAGGATGAGATTCACAAATCCCTCCGAGTACGGTGTCTTCTTGAACAGGATCATGAATACGAGACCCACCGCAAGGGTGTTGGTCACATACGGCAGAAAGAAGATCGTCTGGAACAGATCCTTGAATTTCGGAATCGACATCAGGCCGAGCGAGATCAGAAGTGCGATCAGTGTGGAAACCGGCACCGTGATGATGACCAGGATGAAGGTGTTCTTCAGCGCCTGCAGAAAATACGGATCCCTCAACACATAGGAATAGTTGTAGAGACCCACGCCGCGGAATGTCTGGGATGCGGAATTATAGCCTTCCTCCACGGAATAGATCATGACATCGAACAGAGGATAGACCATGAATATGCCGAGAAAGATAAACGCCGGCAGAAGATAGAGAAATGCTTTGCTGTTTGATCTGTTCATAGCTTTTTCCCGTCTTTCCTTTCATAGCGAATCCGTTCTTCACTCTCCTGGTCAAACAGGTGAACGCATTTCGGCTTCAGGGAAAAATGAACGCTCTTTCCGGCAGGGACGTTATAGTCTGAGGAAACGATTGCCCGCACCGTCTCTCCGTCAAGACACGGATTGCTTGCCACAACACTGGTATCTCTGCCCAGCACCTCAATCCGGATGACATCTGCCGAGAAGGGACCGTTTTCATCCGGTATAAATCCCTCCGGACGGATGCCTGCATACACCTTGCAGTCTTTCACTCCCGGAACGGGAAGCACATTTTCCTCCCCGATCCAGAGATTCCCATCGATCACTTCGCCTTTGAATACATTGATGGCCGGGGTGCCGAGGAATTTTGCGACAAAGAGATTTGCGGGATCCTCATAGACTTCCTGGGACTTTCCGACCTGCTGTTTTACACCGTCTTTCATCAGGACGATGAGATCGGAGATACTCATGGCTTCTTCCTGATCGTGCGTCACAAACACCGTGGTGATTCCGGTTTCGGTCTGAATGCGCCGGATCTCTTCCCGGGTCGCCAGGCGCAGTCTTGCGTCCAGGTTGGACAGCGGTTCATCCAGCAGAAGAACCCGGGGAAGCTTGACCAGAGCTCTTGCGATCGCTACACGCTGCTGCTGGCCGCCGGAGATCTCCCCGGGCCGTCTCTCCAGGAGATGGCTGATCTGAACGAGTTTGGCGGCTTCTTCCACCTTCTCGTTCATCACCTGTTTGGAAAGCTTTGCGGCTCCCCTGAGATTTTCGAGCGGAAAGCGGATGTTTTCCCGCACGGTCAGGTGCGGGTACAGCGCATAGCTCTGAAACACCATTCCTACGCCCCGGTTTTCCGGCGGCAGATTGGTAACATCATCGTCGCCGAAAAACACCTTTCCCTCCGTCGGGATTTCCAGACCGCAGATCATGTTCAGCGCCGTGCTTTTTCCGCAGCCGGACGGTCCGAGCAGGCCGACCAGTTTTCCGTCGGGAACCTCAAGATCAAAATGACTTACCGCAGTGATTTCCCCGCCGATTTTTTTATCCCGGTTCGGAAACCGTTTTGTGAGATTATCCAGAACAATTTTCATAACAGTGTTTCTCCCTGATATAAAAAAATAATATCACGAGCCGATCCGGAAGCATTGCCATGACACAGTCAACTTTTCCGATATCCGCTGTTTTTTCTCCTGAAGAAACCGGCAGAGTTTCGCCTCTGTCGGATATTCTGAATGAAGTTGAAGATCCGGATCGGACCGCAGCGCATCCATTGTGTCAATTGCTCTTTCTCATATCTGTAAACCGGGAAGGACATCTTTTTCTGCCGTATCCTTCAGGGAAATAAAGCGATGGTTTTTTACACAGTAAAACGGAATCTTTCCGCCCCGGGTCAGGGTGAGAAGATTCCGTTCTCTTTTCCGTTTCTGCGGGCCTCCATTTTATAAGTGAACACTTCCGAAATCTCCCGGTCATAGCCTTCATAAAACCCCTTCGGCATGCCGAGCACAATGCGGGCGCCGCGGTTATAAAGAAGCAGAAGATTCTTTTTCTTTTTGTCAAAGGTCAGCCCTTCGATCTCACCCTGAAGCGTCACATCATCAAAGGTTCTTTCCAGCACTACAGTGCAGAAAGTTTTCCCTTCTTCGATCTCTGTCCGGTACAGATGGTCGGGTTCATTATCATCCGCGGTACCGTCATCCGCCGTCAGATACAGACTGCCGTCATAATACGCCGCGCCCTGAATCCACTGCGGCACCGGCTGCATATGTATCTTCCCGAGATACGCTCCGCTATCCAGGTCATACCGGTAGAGATAGCGGCCGCTCTCTTCGCCGACCCAGGACACCATCCATACCGAACCGGAATCGGGATCCACCGCAATGCCCGAGCACTCCAGCTGACCGCTGTCCGGTTCAAAGGGAAAAGTGCGTTTTAATTCCAGGGTGTCGCCGTCATAGACCGCGATCTGAATATTCGTTCCGATTCCGTCCATGAAATATTCGGCGCCGATATACAGCTCATTTTCAAAGACATCGATATCTCCGATGTGATTTACTTCCTTCTCATAGCCGGCGAAGGGATCTTTGTTTTCCGCGATCAGATTCCAGTCCCGGTCATATTTCGCCAGGGTTGTACTGCCGCTGACCCAGAAGCTGTCCCCTTCTGCCGCAACGCCCTGGCGCCCGCTTACTTCCGCCGCGCCGGTCCGCTCATAGCGGAAGTGCGGACTCCTCTTTTTCCCTGAATCCTCCGGCCGTGTGCCGCTTTCCCCGCCGCAGGCAAGCAGCACCGCACTGACCGCAAGAATGATGACTGTCTTTTTCATCATGTTCCTCCGTTCTCTTTTCCCGCACCGCAATGATCAGTACATCGGCGGGTTGTAAGTCCATACATCGACCGGACCCTGCGTCCGGGTATATTCATAGATATCAAACATCCGGAATGCCTTTGTCTCATCCATGGTGCCGAGAACAATCCATATTTTATCCCCGGTCGCTTTGCCCGAAGGCATCCCTGCATTCATCATGAGATACCCGCGAAGCAGATCATCCCGCCAGCTCATGGTTTCATCGTGGGGAACGGGATTGAACACCACGGCATCCTTATTCGGCCAGCCGGCTTTGAAGTAGATTTCCGGGGTTACCTTCACCGAACCGTCTTCCTCATCATAGGTCACTTCCCCGATCGCAAGAGAACAGTTCACCCCGGCCATCTCACTTTTCGAATCCGCAAAGATTGCCATTTCCCTGATCAGGCTTTCCCCGCCGTAATACCGGTTATTGAATTTCAGTCCGGGAATCGTGATCATCAGACTCTCCTCACCTTTCGCAAAGAGGTACCACTGATCCTGTCCGTCCACTCCTTTTCGCTCCGCCTTGACCTGCAGTTCTCCGGAGGGTTCGGCACGTTCTTCTCGCACATAGCGGATATCCGTAAGATCCCATGTGCCGGGATAGGTTGTGCAAAGCCACTCGTTTCCGGAATGATCTTCTTCCTCAGCGAGTTCCGAAACAGACACCGGATCATCGCTCACCCATCTGTACTTCCAGATCCTGCGCATGGCAGTTCCGCTGTCTTCTTCCTCCATATCCAGCACCAGCGAGATCGTATCTCCGTCTTTGATTAGACGGGGAAAATCGGCAGCCGGCTGATAATAGTATTCCACCGAATTCTGTCCCCCGATTCTTCCGTCTCTCCCCTCATTTTTCCCGATTCCGAAATGATGAAATAAGACACGGCGGCTGTCCGTGCCGTTCCTCTGGCGGAGATACTGGCGCACCGAAACCTTCTGTCCAAACGGATCATCCCCTTCTTCAATATCCGCAAAGTAAAGCGATCCGTACAGATGAAGCGGCTTCTTTGCCTTCTTTCCGTTCCGTCTGATCGTAAGATCCGGCCGGCTCTCCTTTCAGAAAGACAGGTCCGAGAAACAGTTCCTCTGCTTTTTCCCAGTGCCCGGGTTCAATTGTCGTGCTGTCGGAAAACTTCCGGTCGGAATGCATCACATCCACCGACACCGTTTCAACGTCCTGAAAAATCGGCCGGCTGTCCGCGTTCGCTCCGGTTCCCGGTTCCGAGCCGGGGGCTTCCTTACAGCCGGAAAGCAACATCAGAATACTGATCAGCAGTAACCACCTGAGTTTCATAGCACATTTTCCTCCTGCCGGTTCATTCCGGAGTTCAAAAGCAGCGAAAAAACCGTTCGTATTTACAAACAAATCATATCCGAATCCGGGACAGCGCGCAGGAAAGAGTAAACCTGTTTTCTTCTGCGGCCATGACAATTTCGGAAACCCGTCCAGAAAATAAAAATCCCGGGTGAATCACCCGGGAGGGGGCATAACTTCGGCAGTGCCGCTTTACTCCGCCGCGAATAACGGGGTGGAATAATAGCGGTCGCCGCTGTCGGGAAGAAGCGCGACAATGGTCTTCCCTGCATTTTCTTCTTTCTTCGCAAGCGTGATCGCCGCAAAGAGAGCCGCGCCGGAGGAGATCCCTACCGAAACGCCTTCCTTCGCCGCAAGCAGCTTCGCAGCCGCAAAGGCATCTTCATTGCTTACCGGAAGAACCTCATCATAGACTGCGGTGTTCAGAACTGCCGGCACAAAACCTGCGCCGATGCCCTGAATCTTATGCGGGCCGCCATGTCCTTCGGAAAGCACGGGAGAGGCGGAGGGTTCAACTGCCACCACTTTCACAGAGGGCTTCTTTTCTTTCAGGAATTCTCCGGTACCGGTAATCGTTCCGCCGGTTCCGACACCGGCCACGAAGATATCCACTTCGCCGTCCGTATCATTCCAGATCTCCGGGCCTGTGGTTGCCTTGTGGATCGCGGGGTTGGAAGGGTTGTCAAACTGTGCCGGGATGAAGCTGCCGGGAATTTCCTTTGCGAGCTCTTCCGCTTTTGCGATCGCGCCCTTCATGCCCTTGGCACCTTCGGTGAGCACCAGCTCCGCACCATATGCCTTCAGGATGTTTCTGCGCTCTACGCTCATGGTCTCGGGCATCGTCAGGATAATACGATATCCCTTCGCGGCCGCAATCGCTGCGAGGCCGATGCCGGTATTTCCGGACGTCGGTTCAATGATCACCGAGCCCTGTTTCAGAAGACCTTTTTCCTCTGCGTCTTCGATCATCGCCCGGGCAATTCTGTCCTTTACGCTTCCGGTCGGATTGAAGTATTCCAGCTTGACGAGAACCTTTGCCTTCAGCTGTTCGCTCTGTTCGATATTTTTCACTTCCAGGATCGGTGTGTTTCCAATCAGCTCATACGCTTTTGCATATACCTTACTCATTTTTATTTCTCCCTTTACTCTTCTGTTGTGTTCTTGTTTCAGACTGCCGCGAAGCCCTGTTCGAGGTCAGCGATAATGTCATCGATATGTTCTGTTCCGATCGAAAGGCGGATAGTGCTCTGGTCGATTCCCGCCGCTTTCAGTTCTTCCTCATTCAGCTGGGAATGCGTTGTTGTAGCGGGATGGATCACAAGACTCTTCACATCTGCCACATTGGCAAGCAGTGAGAACAGGGTCAGATGATCGATGAACCGGAACGCTTCCTCCTTTCCGCCGGCGATGTCGAAGGTGAAGATCGAAGCACCGCCTTCGGGGAAATACTTCTCATATAATGCATGATCGGGATGATCCGGAAGCGAAGGATGATTCACCTTCTTCACCTTCGGATGATTCTTCAGATAACTGACGACTTTCTCCGTATTTTCCCGATGCCGTTCAATTCTCAGCGACAGGGTTTCTGTTCCCTGAAGCAGCAGGAATGCGGCGAAGGGAGAGATGCACGCGCCGGTATCGCGGAGCAGGATCGCTCTGATATAGGTCACAAACGCCGCACCTTTGACTGCTTCCGCAAACTTCACGCCGTGGTAGCTGGGGTTGGGTTCGCTGAGCCAGGGATACCTGCCCGAGGCAGCCCAGTCAAACGTTCCGGATTCCACGATCACACCGCCCAGGGTTGTGCCGTGGCCGCCGATGAACTTGGTTGCGGAATGAACAACGATGTCGGCGCCGTGTTCGATCGGTCTCAGCAGATACGGTGTTGCGAAGGTATTGTCGATCACCAGGGGAATTCCGTGGCTGTGCGCGATTTCCGCCAGGGCTTCGATATCGGGAATGTCGCTGTTGGGGTTGCCCAGCGTCTCGATGTAGATTGCCTTGGTTTCCGGACGGACCGCCGCTTTGACTTCTTCCAGATTGTGAATATCAACAAGCGAGGTCTCAATGCCGTAGAGCGGCAGGGTATGAGCGAGCAGATTTGCGGAACCGCCGTAGATGGTCTTCTGAGCGACGATGTGTTCGCCCCTGACCGCCAGTGCCTGAATCGTGTAGGTGATCGCCGCTGCGCCGGAAGCGACCGCAAGAGCGGCGCTGCCGCCTTCCAGTGCTGCGAGCCGTTCTTCGAAGACACCCTGGGTGGAATTGGTCAGCCGACCGTAGATATTTCCCGCATCGTTCAGAGAGAAGCGGTCAGCGGCGTGCTGGGAATTGTGAAATACGTAACTGGTTGTCGCATAAATCGGAACGGCGCGGGCATCGCTCGCGGGATCCGGTGTTTCCTGTCCGGCGTGAATCTGCAGAGTTTCAAAATGTTTTTCTGACATGGTATGTGTCCCCTTTCCTGTAATTGTTTTCGATCCTCTTTTTATTCAATTGTCTGTTTACAGGTACGACACATTCGTCCGTTTCCCGACTGTTCCCGAATCCATCGAATCAATTCTTTTTTCATAAGATCCTCCCCTGTTCTGAAGGTCTGTCCCGGATTCTGGAACGCGTCTCTTCAGCATGACCACAGGATATTCCTATTTGCCTACTATGTCAATAGGTTTCTGTTGTTTTTCTGAAAACCCCTGCGATATAATAGGCAAAAGAACGGAGTGAGAAGAGTATGATTTCCACAAAAGGACGTTATGCAATGCGGGTGATGTGCGATCTCGCCGAACAGGAACAAAGCGGTCCCGTAACCCTGAAAGACATCTCTGAAAGACAGGGCATCTCGAAAAAATATCTTGAAATCATTGTCAGAGATCTCGTTCACAGCGGTCTTGTCACCGGGCAGAGCGGAAAGGGCGGAGGATACCGCCTTTGCCGGAATCCAGAGGACTATACCGCCTATGAAATTCTCGAGGCAACGGAAGGTCCGCTCGCGCCAGTCGCCTGTCTCATTCCGAACGCACAGCCGTGCCCGCGGGAAAATGAATGCCGCACATTGCCGCTCTGGAAAGAATACGATCAGCTGACACGCAGCTTCTTCCAGTCAAAGAAACTGAGCGATCTGATCCGCAGATGAAAACGCAGAGGATTGCTTTATGTCGTAAAGTGATCCTCCGCGCTTTTTATTTTTGTCTCTGGCCTTTGTACTTCAGGCCTTTCTTCCGCTCTGGCCGAGACAGAAATTTCAGCAGTTCTTCCGCTTTCTTCGGATACTCTTCGTAGAAGTTTTTTCCGCATCTCAGCACGCAGTTGTTCTGATCCGCTGTGATTTTGTAGAGCTGCCGGTACAGATCATCCTTCTTCATCAGCTCTTCG
>JAFWCM010000091.1 GCA_017536885.1 Solobacterium sp. | reverse complement strand
TCCGGCTTTCTGACCGGCGGATTTATCGGATATCTGTTCGTACTTGTCATAAAAGACCTGTTTCAGAGACATAAAACAAAAGCCGCTGACATTCAGGAACAGTGACATGCATGCTAAAATGAAAGCAGCAGAGGGAGCTGCCCATGAACTACAATTTTGACTTCATTATCTCCGCCCTGATCATTCATCTGGTTTTTCTCTGTTTTTTCATTCTGCAGAACCGTCTGCCGATCCGCAAGAACCGCACATTCATGTGGCTGCTTCTGGTTGAGGCATTCACGATTCTTTCCGATATCGCAGCCTCCTGGGCGGATTCGCTCTGGCAGCAGTATTCCGTCTTTTCGCTGTATTTTCTCAACATCATGTATTTCGTCTTTTTCATTGCCCGCTTCATGGCGTTTTTCGAATATTCCCTGACCGTCTCCAAAGCGCCGTTTCTCTATTCGAAGAAGGTAAAGTTCTTCCTTTCCCTTCCGTTCTTCATCTCTCTGATCATCACGATTTCAAGCTTTGCGACCGGAGCGGTGTTTGCGATTACGCCCGAAACCGGATATGTCCGCGGTCCGCTCTACGACATGATCTACTGGGTTTCGATCTTCTATGTCATCCTTGCCCTCGTGATCATCACCGTATACCGGCGGGAATCCCTTCCGATGGAGCGCTTCGGCATCTATGCCTTCAGTGCGCTTCTCTTCCTCGGGCTTTCCTTAAGGGCATCATTTCCGGGAACCCTGATCCTCGATGCGTTTGTGGAACTGGGTGTGATCATGATCTATCTCACGATGCAGAACCCGCTGTTTTACCGGTCCACCGCGGCCGATCTCTACAACACCGCCGCCTTCGGAGAGATCATCACCGAGATGATCCGCTATAAAAAGCCGTTCTCGATCGTTGCCTTCGGCATCGATCAGTATGACAATAACCGCAATATCTACGGCATCCCCCAGATGGAGCGGAGTCTTACCCGGATCGGCAGCTGGGTGCGCACTGCCTTTTCCGACCTCGAGCCTTTCTACATCGGTCACGGCCGCTTTGTATTGTTTGCCCGGGGAAATATCGATCCTTCAAAGATCCGAGATGTGATCCGGGAACGATTCGCCAGGGAATGGTCGACCGGCAAAGATGCGGAAATCTATCTGAATGCATCGGTCTCCTATCTCCAAAAAGGCCAGAAGCCCGACCGCTGGGAAACCCTGCTCAACGCGATCAACGTCTCTTTTTCCGACGGGCTGAGCAAGACCGACGGCATGGTGGAGATCGGCGAAGAGATCATCTCCCGCCTGACCCGGGCCCGCAGCGTCCTGGAGGCGATTGAGCGCGGCATTCAGCAGAATTCCTTTGAGGTGTACTTTCAGCCGATCTACTCCTCAAAAACCCGCAGGATTGTCGGCGCCGAGGCACTGGCCCGTCTTGAGGATGAGACGCTGGGCCGCATTTCGCCCGACGAATTCATAGTCCTGGCCGAGCAGAACGGCATGATTTCCAAGCTCGGCATGCAGGTATTCGAAAAGGTCTGCACCTTTATGGAAGAAACCCATCCTGAGGATTACGGGACGGAATTCATCAACGTCAACCTCTCGCCGGTTCAGTGCATGAACGAAAATCTCTGTACGGAGTTTTCCGCTGCCGCCGAGAAACACGGCATCAGCCTTTCCATGATCGACTTTGAAATCACCGAAACCGCCACCGCGGACACCGCCTTCATGAAGGAACAGATGGATCAGCTGATCCGCTGCGGGGCATCCTTCTCCCTCGATGATTACGGCATGGGATTTACGAATCTCGCCCGTCTGCTCGCACTTCCGCTGAGCTCCGCCAAGCTCGACAAGAGCGTTGTCTGGTCTTACTTCCGGAAGGAAAATCCGATTATGGAAGATCTCATCCGGATGTTCGTCAATCAGGATCTCAAAATCGTCGGCGAAGGCGTGGAAACCGAAGAGATGGCAGACGGACTGCAGGCACTCGGATGCGACTACCTGCAGGGCTTCCATTTTGCCAGACCGATGCCGGCAGAGGAGTTTATGGCGTGTCTTTTGAACAACAGCACAGGAGCACAGAACGCATGAGAAATTCAAAGCAGATTGTATCTTTCTATGAATCCGCCGCCAGAGGCAAGGTCAGTGCCGGTTCCGGCACTTTATTGCTTTCCGGCGTCTTTGCCGGGGCGTTCATCGCCTTCGGTGCTTTCGGCTCCCAGATCGTCAATACCTCCGTCGCCGATCCCGGGCTTGGCCGGATGATCGGTTCCCTGGTCTTTCCGGTCGGTCTTACGATGGTGCTGTGTGTCGGCTGTGAATTATTCACCGGCAACAGTCTGTTGTTTCTGCCGTTTCTGCAGAAGAAGATCACAGCGAAGGAGATGCTTCGAAACTGGGGCCTTGTCTATCTCGGCAATTTTATCGGCTCCTTACTGATCGCGTGTCTGGTGGTATTCTCGGGGCTGCCTTCGATGTTTTCCGGAGCCCTGAAGGAGACGATGATCGCCGCAGCGGTATCCAAATCCTCGCTGTCCTTTTCCGCCGCTCTTCTGCGCGGCATCCTCTGCAATATCCTGGTGTGCCTTGCGGTATGGGTGAGCTTTGGGGCAGAGGAGCAGGCCGGCAAGATCATGGGGCTCTACCTTCCGACGATGCTGTTTGTTCTGTGCGGGTTTGAGCATTCGATCGCCAACATGTACTTCATCCCTGCCGGCATGATGGCCGGCGGTGCGGTTTCCGTGTCGGGCTTTCTTTTGAACAACCTTTTGCCGGTAACACTCGGCAACATGATCGGCGGCTCATTCATGACCGCCCTTGGCCTGTATGTGCTCTATGGAAAAAACAGCGGCTGAACTGACCTTTCTGTTTCCATCATGGCCCAAAGAAGCACCGGCGCTCTTCGGGCCTTTTCATATTGTGATGTCGGCTCTGAGCATTCTTCTTCCGGTATGGATTGTCAGAGCATCACGTCCCCTTTCCAGAGAGAAATGCACTGAGCGGCTGTTTCACATCGGGATCGCATTGCTTGTTCTCGAACTGATCAAACAGGCGATTCTCTTCTTTGCCGTCAACAACCTGCATTACGACTTCTGGTATTTTCCCTTTCAGCTGTGTTCCGTGCCGATGTATCTGTGCTTGATCCTGCCGCTGCTTTCCGACCGGCAGAAGGATACTGTCTTTACCTTTCTCTTTGACTTCTCGCTTCCCGGGGCAGTTCTTGCCCTGATCTATCCGATGGACATGCTTCGCAGCTCCGCCATACTTACCATGCATGCATTTCTCTGGCACGGGCTTTTGATCTATGCCGGTCTTCTGCCGTTTCATGCCCGGCTGGTGAAAGCGGATCTTAAGGGGTTCCGCTCAGCCGCGCTGCTGTATCTCTTTCTCTGCCTCATTGCGGTCGGTCTCAACTGTCTGCTCGATCCCCTGGCAGTCTACGGCGGTAAGCCGAACCTCTTCTATCTCTCTCCCCTGGTGATCACCGGTCAGCCGGTCTTTCACGAGATCGCCCTTCGCTTCGGCATCCTTCCCGGGATGATCCTCTATGTCCTGAGCTATATACTGCTCTGTTTTCTTGTCCATTTTCTGTGCATGTGCGCATACAAAAAGGAGCTTTAGCTCCGGTTCGAAGCAAGCTCCCTGTGATCTCTTTCAGGCAGAGATGATCATGCGGTCGTCCGCGATCTCTTCCTTGAGATCCATCGTGACGCCGTTGACCTTGTATTTCTTCAGCACGAACATCGTGACGGTCGAGGCAACACCCTCGATCGGGGCCAGCTTGGCGCCGACGAAATCCGCGACCTCCCGCATCGTTCTCGCATTCAGGCTGACGAGGAACTCCGAGGTTCCGCTCATGAGATAGAGGCTTGCGACCTCGGGAAAGCGGGCGATGCGCTCGGCGATCTTGTCGTAGCCGGTGCCGCGCTCGGGTTTGGCGGCAACGCCGATATAGGCGTCCACATGCTCGACATTCGTCTTGTCCCAGTTGATCACGGTGTGATATCCGCAGATGATCTTGTTCTTTTCAAGATCATTTTTTGCTTTTTCGACTTCTTCTTCACTCTCACCGAGGATATCCGCAAGATCGGTGACGGAAGCGCGCGGATCATCCGCAAGCAATGTCAGTAACTTCATGGCATCCATATGTTTTATTCTCCTTTGTGTTCCTCAAGAAATTCTGCGATCCGCCGGAAGGCTTCCCGCAGATGATCGATCGAATAGGCGTAGCTGATTCTCGCAAATCCCTCTCCCGCATCTCCGAACGCCGTACCCGGCACGATGGCCACATGTTTTTCCTGAAGCAGTTTCTGGCAGAATTCCTCACTGTTCATACCGCTTGAGGTGATGTTGGGAAAGACGTAGAAGGCACCGCGCGGCTCAAAGGTTTTGAGTCCCATCTCATTGAGCTTTCTGACGCAGTATTGCCGGCGCAGATCGTACTGCCGGCGCATCTCTTCGACATCATCGTCGCAATCCCGCAAAGCGGTGATCGCCGCATACTGGGAGGTGGTGGGCGCCGCCATGATGCAGGACTGATGGATTTTGAGCATCGCCGCGATTAACGGCTGCGGGCCGCAGGCATATCCCAGCCGCCATCCGGTCATCGAGAAGCTCTTGGAGAAGCCGCCGACCACGACGGTCCGTTCCTTCATTCCTTCAATCCCGGCGATGGATTCATGCCGGTATCCATAGGCGAGTTCGGCGTAGATTTCATCGGAGAGGATGGTGATATCCGTTCCCCGGATCACTTCCGCGATTGCCTCGAGATCTTCATGGCGCAATACGGCACCGGTGGGATTGTTGGGAAAGCCGAGCACGAGGATCTTGGTTCTCGGCGTGATCGCGGCTTTGATCTGTTCGGCCGTGATCCGGAAGTCATTTTCCTCAAGGCAGGCCACATGCACGGGCACGCCATGGGTCAGTGTGGTAATCGGCTCATAGCTGACATAGCAGGGCTCGGGAATGATCACCTCATCGCCCGGGGCAACGAGCGCCCGGATCGCAAGATCGATCGCTTCCGATCCGCCCACGGTCACCACGATATCCCCGGCTTCATAACTCAGATGGTATTTTCTGTGCATGTATTCGCTGATCGCTTCTCTCAGCTCCCGCAGACCGGAGTTGGCGGTGTATTTCGTCCGCCCGATTTCCAGGGAGTGGATCGCCGCATCGCGGATATCCCATGGTGTCTGAAAATCCGGTTCACCGACACCGAGTGAAATGCATTCCGGCATCTCCGCCGCAAGATCAAAAAACTTCCGGATACCGGAGGGTCTCATCCTGCGGGCAGATTCTGAAAGCAGTTTTTCATAGTTCATAGTCATTTACCTTTTTCCTATTATACACACTTCCCGGAATACAAACAGCCTTCGATCGGGTTTCCATTGACGGGCATCAGCCCTTCGGCCGCTGTCCGCTTTTTCTTTCAGGGATGAAGAGCGTCTGTGCCGTCCTTCCTCCGAACCAGTCTTCATTCTCAGAAAAGCGCACAACCCTGCATGCATGCGGAGTCTGTGCGCCAGAGCATGGCGGCGGTTTCTTCCGCAGCGGATCTGATCAATGTCTCTTTCGTCTCTGCTCCTTCGAAAGATGCCCCTTTTGTCCGTGCTGTAAAACCGAACGCTGAAGCGGCGGAAACAAACGGCACCGCTGCACCTTTGGCATAGGTTACAATAAAGACATGAAGACATTTGAAGATAAGCGCACCGCTCTCATTCAGCTTCCCTATGCCAGAGAGCAGGGAAGCCGGAAGGTCCTCTGGATCATCACCGATATTCACTTGCTTTCCCCTTCCCTCTACCGGGTCGGGGAAGGATCGTTTTCCTTTCTGCATCAGCACAATCTCGGAAAGCTGTTTGAAGCAATGCCGCAGGCGATGAAGGAATTCAGAGAGCTCGCGCTGTCCGAGCATCCCGATTACGTGATCATCCCGGGCGATCTTGTATTAAACGGCGAAGCCGAAAGTCTCTTTGAGATCGAAGAACTGCTGTCCGATCTTGAAGCACAGGGAATCCACATCGCTGTGATTCCGGGAAATCACGATATCGACAGCCCTTATCCGTATTCCTTTCTCGAAGAAGAACCGGCAAAGACGGATCCCGTCAGCTATGAACTGTTCATGGAGCGCATCGGCCGCTTCGGCTATTGCCAGGCATTTTCCAAAGCACCTGCGACCTGCAGTTATGCCCTGGCCATCGATGAGACGCTCTGGCTTCTCGCCCTCGATGCCAATACCGGCGAAGTCCCCAACACCGTCGATAACTCCACCCTTGCCTGGGCGAAGGGAATTCTCGAAGAGGCGGAGAAAAAACAGATCAATGTGATTTCTCTGACCCATCAGAACGTCCTGCCCCAGAGCACGTTCATGATCAAAGGGTTTGTGCTTGCCAATGCCGAAGAAATCCGCGATCTGCTCGTCAAATATCATGTCGCATTGAATCTCTGCGGCCACTCCCATCTTCAGCACCGCAGTCAGTACGAATCCCTTACCGATATCTGCACCGGCGCCGCCTGCGTATGGCCCCTGGGATTTGCGGTGCTTGCCGTAGATGAAACAAACGGCGAATGCCTCTATCAGAAACGGGAGTTCAGCGATCATCAGGAAGCTGCGATCCGGCGCATGGAAGAGCTGATCGAACGCCTGCTTGCCCGGATGCAGGTCGAAGAAGGATGCGGCGAAGAAGAAAAAGCGGAGATGATCCGGTTTGCGGATGAAGTCGTCCGCCGCAATTTCAGCGACATGCTGGAAGACCGTGAATCCTATCTGAGCCAGCCGGGGTGGCAGCTCTGGAACAAGTACGGAAAGAACGATCCCTCCTTCCGCCAGCTCTCCTCCATCCTGCTCGCAGAGGAAGGAGATGCGCATATTGCCGCAGGTGTCTTTTCGGAAAAGAACGCCGGATAATGGTAAGCAGAGAGAAAGAGTGATTGGGATTCCGCGGCAGACAGCGGAATCCTTTTTCTGTCTTTACTGCCAGATAAAAAGGAAGACGGTGTTATTCGTCCTCCCTGGTAAGATCCGCAAAGGACCCGTGAATCAGTTCGATCAGTTCCTGCGGACTCACCTCCGCCTGCATTCCCACCTTGCCGGCGGAGACGCAGATCGTATCGAACAATACGGCGGTCTCATCGATCACGGTGACAAAGGGTTTCTTCATCCCGACGGGAGAACACCCCCCGTGCACATACCCGGTCAATGGAAACAGTTCCTTCTGGGCGATCATCTCAACCGATTTCACCCCGGCAGAAGAAGCGGCCTTTTTGAGATCGAGCTTCTGATCGGCCGGGATCACAAAGACATAGTGGGCCCCGTCATTTCCTTTCGTGACCAGGGTCTTGAACACCTGTTCCTTGTCTTCGCCGCACTTTTCCGCGACCGAGACAGCATCGATCTTTCCGTCTTCGGTATCGTACACATGAACCTTGTATGCGATGCCGGCGTTATCCAACATGCGCATTGCATTTGTTTTTGTCTCTTTGCTTTTTGCCATCTTAATCACTCAGAAGAATCCGGTCGTTGTCGAATTCCTTTCCTGCCTGTTCTCTGAACATCCGCATCAGATCTTCAATCGTAAGATCCTTTCTCTTTTCGCCCGTAAGATCGAGCACGATGCCGCCGTTTGCCATCATCAGGGTGCGGTTTCCGACCGACACCGCCTGGTGCAGGTTATGCGTTACCATAAGACACGTCGTGTTGTTTCTCTTTACGATCTCCCTGGTGAGATTCATGATCTTCTCCGCCGCCTGCGGATCGAGAGCGGCGGTATGTTCATCCAGTAACAATATGCGCGGGGGCACCACCGTTGCCATAAGCAGCGTCAGGGCCTGCCGCTGGCCGCCGGAGAGCGTTCCGACCGGCGTGTTCATCCGATCTTCAAGGCCCATATCCAATTGCCTCAGCTGCTCGCGGAAGAGTTCTTTCTCCTTGCGGGAGATGCGGGAGAACGGCTTGGTGGAAGTGTCGGCCCGAAGATAGGCCAGGGCGAGGTTCTCTTCGATCGTCATATGCGGGGCTGTGCCCTTGAGGGGGTCCTGAAACAGACGGCCGATATAATGGGAGCGCTTGTAATCCGGCTCGAAGGTGATGTTTCTTCCATCCAGCATGATCTTTCCCCGATCGGCGAGAAACACGCCGGCAATCGCATTGAACAGCGTGGATTTGCCGGCGCCGTTACTGCCGACCACGGTGATGAAATCGCCGTCGTTTACGGTGAGAGAGAGGCCTTTGAGCGCCACCTTCTCATTGACCGTACCGGGATTGAAGACCTTGGAAATATCAATCAGTTCCAGCATATTACTGCGTCTCCCTCATGACCCTGCTCTGCAGTTCGATATTCTCGCGGATCGTCGGCATCGCAATCGCCAGCGCCACGATCAGCGCCGTCATCAGCTTCAGCCCTTCGATCGGTATGATTCTCGTCTGAAGCACGATCGCGTAGATCAGGCGGTAGATGATGTTTCCGACAAGACAGGCAAGAATGTTGCGGGCGATGTTCTTTCTGCCGTTGAGCACGGTTTCGCCGATGATCAGCGTCGCAAGACCGATGACGACAATGCCGGTTCCGGCATTGATATCGGCGCTTTTCTGAAGCTGGCCGGCAATCGCACCGGACAGTGCGGTAAAGCAGTTGGCAAGGGTCAGGCCGACGGTGATCGTAAACATCGGATTGATCGAGCTGGCGCTCACCATATCGCGGTTATCTCCGGTGGCACGGATCGAAAGGCCGATCCGGGTCGAGAGAAACCAGTACATGAGCGCCATGCATGCAAAGCTGACGCAGGCGCCCAGCACAATCGCATACCAGCTGCCGCCGATGCCGGTATTCCGGAACATCGTGAAGATCGTCTCCTGTTTGATCAGCGAGACATTGGAGCTCCATCCCATGGCCATGAGATTCACGGTATAAAGACCGGTATTGGTAATAATACCGGCCAGGATTGACGGAACGCCGAGTCTTGTCTGCAGAAAGGCAGTCACAAAGCCGGCGCATCCGCCCGCAAGAACCGCCAGAAACAGGCCGAGGATCGGATGGCCCTTGGCCGCAAACGATACCGATACCGCCATGCCGAGGACAAAGCATCCGTCGGTTGTTAGATCCGCAATATCAAGGATCCGGTAGCTCAGAAACAGAGCCAGAGCCACCAGGCTGTAAATACATCCGAGAGATAATGCGGTCTGCAAGATATGAAGCATGGTTTCCTCCGATCAGTCAGTCTTCCGTTGTGACAACCTCAACCACTTCACCGAACTGGCTGAAGAGTTTGGGATCAAGGCCGAGCGCAGCTGCGGTTTCGGTATTGACGGTCACAATGCCGCCGTCCATGAGATAGTAGCTTTCGAGTTTGCCCATACCGCTGCTCATCGCTTCAAAGGCAATCTCCGCTGTCTTCTTTCCGAGTTCGGTGTAGTTGACCCCGCAGGTCACAAAGGCACCGTTTCTTACGAAGCTGTCGGCTCCGGCATAATGCGGGATCTTCGCTTCCGCAAACATCGGCGCAATCGCAAGCTCCGCGGCCATGATCACGTTGTCGGTCGGGGTAAATACGGCATCCACCTTCTGTCCGACAAGAGAGGAGGCAGCCTGAATCACTTCATCATTCGTGTTGCCGTTGGCTTCGACAAAGGCGATGCCCTTTTCTTCCAGGAACTTCTTGGCTTCCGCGATCGGCTTTTCGCTGTTGGCTTCGCTCTTGGAGTACAGAAGACCTACGGTCTTGAGATCGGGGTTGGTCGCAAGCATCATGTTCATGATCGTCTCGGTGTTGAGCGCATCACTGGTGCCGCTGACATATTCGATGCCGGTGAGCTCTGCCGCTTCCGGATCGGAGATCGCCGCATAGATGACGGGGGTCTTCGTATCGGAGGCAGCTGCGGTCATCGTGACCGCTGCCAGGGTTGCGATCGGAACGATCGCATCGACCTGATCGGCAATTGCCTGGGAGGCAATCTGCTGGAGCGTGGTCTGATCATTCTGTCCGGAATATACCGTACCGTAACTGATGGTCACATTGTTTTCCTTCGCCAGCTCATCAAAGCGGGCTGTGATCGCATTGGCGATTTCATCGAGCGAGGCATGGTCGAGCTGTTTGACTACCGCAACCTTGTAGGTTTTTCCTTCTGCGGGCGCAGCTTCCTGCGGGGCTGCGGAAGGTTCGGAAGCGGATGTCGGTTCGGGAGTCGCTGCGGTGTTCGAAGCGGCGGAAGATCCGCACGCGGTGAGAGCCATGGATAATACTACGAGTAAGCTCTTCAGTGTTTTCTTCATAAGTTTTCTCCTTTTCCGGGTGGAAGATGGTTCTTTCCCCGAACACTGCCGGGAAAGATAAAAAGCCCCCGTCCCTTGGGACAGGAGCCTTCAGCTTCTGCGGTACCACCCAATTTGATGTTCTTTTTCTCTGAACATCCGCTTGCTTTGCGTACCATCATACGCATCTGATGGGTAACGGGTGAGATTCCCGTCCTTCCTACTTGGTCTCCCGTTCAGTCGGCCCTGGTGAAGTCCATTCCTTCCGCTTCTGCCTGCCCCTTTCCACCATCCGGGTGCTCTCTTTCGGCCGAAGTACGGAAGTACTCGTCTTCGTCATCGGTTTGGTATATGTGAATTATCCCGTTCCGCATTCCCGTTGTCAAGAAAATTTCAAAGTTTTTCTGAAAACGATTAATCAGTTTTTGAAAATATACCAGAATTATTTTCATTGATTTTTTCGTTTTTGCGGAATACATTCTTCATGTAGATTATACGATCCAAGGAATGATTATGAAGGAGGAAAACCCATGTATCAGATCATCCGAAAAAAAGAACTGAATTCCTCGGTTACACAGATGGATGTTCTGGCCCCGCTGGTTGCGAAGAAGGCAAAGCCCGGACAGTTCATCATTCTGCGTGTAGATGAGGACGGCGAACGGATTCCCCTGACGATCGCAGGTTCCGACAGGGAAGAAGGCAGTGTCCGCATTATCTTCCAGGTAGTCGGCGGCACGACCATGAAGCTCAATGCGAAAAAAGCCGGCGAATTCATCCAGGATTTCACCGGCCCGTTAGGCTGTCCTACTGACATCGAAGGCAAAAAAAGGGTCTGCGTGATCGGCGGCGGCGTCGGATGCGCCATCGCAATGCCGGTCGCAAGAGCCCTGCACGAGGCAGGTACGGAAGTCACCAGCATCATCGGCTTCCGGAGCAAGGACATCCTGATTCTCGAAGACGAATTCAAATCCTTCTCCGACCGTCTGATCGTCACGACGGATGACGGCTCTTACGGATTCCACGGCAATGTCACGGTTCCCCTCAAGGAAATGCTCGACAAGGGCGAGACCTTTGATGAGATCATCACGATCGGACCGCTTATCATGATGAAATTCGTGGTGCTTGCGGCCAAGCCGTACAATGTGCCGGTCACGGTTTCCATGAATCCGATCATGATCGACGGCACCGGCATGTGCGGGTGCTGCAGACTTACTCTGACCCAGGACGGCAAGCGCGTCACGAAGTTCGCCTGCGTAGACGGACCGGACTTCAACGGATATGAAGTGGATTTCGATGAGGCAATGAGCCGCAACAGAATGTATATGCCGTTTGAAACAAGGAAGAGGGAAGAAAACTGCAATCTTCTCAGGGAGGCTGAATAATGGCAATCGATCCGAAGAAACACGAAATGCCCACGCAGGATCCTGCGGTACGGGCCCACAACTTCAGTGAAGTGGCACTCGGCTATGACAGCGAAACCGCTGTCGCGGAAGCTTCTCGCTGCCTGAACTGCAAAAACCAGCCGTGCGTTTCGGGATGCCCGGTCAACATTCACATTCCCGAATTCCTCGCCAAGGTCAAGGAAGGCAAGTTTGAAGAAGCCTATCAGATCATCAATCTGACTTCTTCCCTGCCGGCGGTCTGCGGAAGAGTCTGCCCACAGGAAAGCCAGTGCGAAAGCAAGTGCACCCTCGGCATCAAGTTTGAGCCTGTCGGCATCGGCCGGGTCGAGCGCTTTGTGGCGGATTACCACCGCGAGCACAACACTGCCAGTGCCGAAAAGCCCGCTTCCAACGGCCACAGAGTGGCGATCGTCGGCAGCGGCCCGAGCGGCCTTACCTGTGCCGGTGATCTTGCCAAGAAGGGCTATCAGGTTACTGTCTATGAAGCTCTGCACAAGGCAGGCGGCGTGCTGGTCTACGGCATTCCCGAATTCCGTCTTCCCAAGTCCATCGTGGCAGCGGAAGTCGAAACCCTGAAGCAGCTCGGCGTCGATGTCGAAACCAATATCGTCATCGGCAAGACCCTGACAATTGATGAACTGTTTGATATGGGCTATGAAGCGGTATTTGTCGGCAGCGGTGCCGGACTCCCCAACTTCATGAACATTCCCGGTGAAGCGCTCAAGGGCGTCTATTCCGCAAACGAGTTCCTGACCCGTTCCAACCTCATGAAGTCCTATCTCAGTGATCCCGACACCCCGATCATGAAGGGCGGCAAGGTCGCTGTGGTCGGCGGCGGAAACGTCGCGATGGATGCGGCGAGAACCGCGCTGCGCCTCGGTGCGGAGAAGGTGTATATCGTCTACCGCCGGTCCATGACCGAACTTCCGGCCCGGAAGGAAGAAGTCGAGCACGCTCAGGAAGAGGGCATCGAATTCCTGCTTCTGCACAATCCGACCGAGATCATCGGCTTCAATAACCCCGATGATCCGAGAGATGAGAGAAACGGATTTGTGACAGGCATGAAATGCATCAAGATGGAACTCGGCGAGCCGGATGAAAAAGGCAGACGCCGTCCCGTTCCGATTGAAGGAAGCGAATTCACGATCGATGTCGACACCGTCATCATGGCGATCGGCACCAGTCCCAATCCGCTGATCAAAAACACCACCAACGGACTCGAAGTCAACAACCGCGGCGGCATCATCGTCAATGAGGACGGTCTTACCTCGCGCGAGGGCATCTATGCCGGAGGCGACGCAGTCACCGGAGCCGCAACCGTCATCTCCGCGATGGGTGCGGGCAAACTGGCGGCGAAGTCCATTGACGAAGCGCTCAGCGCCTGATCGGTATATACAAAAAGCAGAATGCGATTATCCCGTCTATAGGCAGGAAAATCGATTCTGCTTTTTTTCTGCTCTTATCTAAGAACAGTCATCCATGTGATCGCTCTGGTAATGCCGGGATGCGGCAAGAAGTGCCTGGTAGAACTCGCGGAAATAGGGCCGCAGTTCTTCGCTGACCTCCCCTTCTCTTTTTTCGATGAGACAGGCTTCGCGCTTTGCGTCCAGCACCGGCAGATGGTTTGCTTTCTTGTATTCCAGAATCTGCTTTACCGCCGCAAATCTTGTCTCAAACAGTTTTACCAGCTGTTCATCGGTTTCGTTGATGATCGTTCTGCTTTCTTCCAGGGCATTCATCAGAGTTTCTCTCCTTCAGAACATTCTTCTGTTCTTCCCGCTTATTGTACCCAAAAGCAATGCCGGCGTATATCCGTACAATTTGCGGAAATGAGGAATCCGATGTTCAGACGGCGCCTCTCATATGATTTTCCAATTGTCTGAAATCCTTAAATGCAGCGTCAGTGACTCATCGAATGATCCTTTCGCCTGGGCCTGGTTTTCGCACTGACTTCGGAGTCATTCTCCTGCGCGTCCGTACCATTTTCCAGCAAGGCTCCGGCAGTACGGCCCGGTCTGATTTTTCACTGTTCCTTTTGCGGATCGCAGGTGATTCAGATCCTTTCCATTCCTTACTCAAGAGAGCGCATCTGTTCGAGAAGGGAGATGATCGGAAGATGCTGGGGGCAGGCGTTTTCGCACTGGCCGCAGCGAATGCAGTCGGATGCCTTTCCCCTGTCCTGGGTCACGATGGAATACTCCCGGCGGACACGGAATTCCGGACTGCCCTTCTTCCGGTTTTCGACATTGAAGATCTCGGGAATCGGGATGCTCTTCGGGCATCCCTTCGTGCAGTAATGGCAGGCGGTGCAGGGAATGGACTGATCTTCATCGAGTGCCTTCTGTGCCTGGCGGATCACATCTTCTTCATGAGCGGAGAGCGGCTTGAAGTCCTTCATGAAGGAAAGGTTGTCCTTCATCTGTTCGACGGAGCTCATTCCGCTGAGCACAGCGAGCAGATTGTCCTTTTCCGCGACATAGCGAAGCGCCCAGGAGGCATAGGACATGCCGTTGTTCTCTTTGTCAAACACCGCTTTGACGGTATCGATCGGATCGGCGAGTATGCCGCCCTTGACCGGCTCCATGACCACCACCGGCTTGCCGTATTTCCGGCAGAGCTCGTAGTTTTCCCTGGCGGCGACGCCGGGGTTGTCCCAGTCGGCGTAGTTGATCTGAAGCTGTACGAATTCGCTGTCGGGATGCGCCTTGAGAAGCTGTTCCAGAAGTTCGGGATCGGCGTGAAAGGAGAATCCGAAGTGACGGATCTTTCCTTCTTCCTTCAGTTTTTTCACATAGTCCCAGATGCCGTATTCCTCATACTTCTGCCAGTTCGAGCGCTGTATGGCATGGACGAGATAATAATCGAGATATCCGGCATGGCTGCGGGAAAGCGAGGTTTCGAATTCCTTCTTGGCTTCCTCTTCGGTAATCGAGCTTCCCGGCTGAATGAACAGCTTGGAAGCGAGGGTAAAGCTGTCCCTGGGGTGGCGTTCGACAAGTGCCTTGCGGATTGCCTCTTCACTTCCGGGATAGGCAAATGCCGTGTC
>JAFWCM010000090.1 GCA_017536885.1 Solobacterium sp. | reverse complement strand
TCTGAGAAAACTGGCCGGAACCAATTCCCACCATATCGCCGAGGCCTGCTTCAAAGGCCTGGCAAGAGCGCTTAGGGAAGCGGTATCGGAAGATGAGCGCTTTCACTCCAGCATCCCTTCTACCAAGGGGGTCTTATGAGTCTTGAAACAAAGCTGAACAAGCTTTTTGCGGGATACGGGTATCAGAAATTCCGGACTTCGAAATTCGAGGAATATGATCTCTATGCCGAAAACCGCGATTTTCTGATGAGCTCGCAGCTGATCACCTTCACGGACCTCGATGGTTCACTGCTTGCCCTAAAGCCCGATATCACGCTTTCGATTATCAAAAGCACCACGCAGCCGCGAAGATTGTATTACAACGAGAAGGTCTACCGGCCAAGGGATCACCACTTCCGGGAAATCCCCCAGGCCGGGGTGGAGTGCATCGGCAGTGTGGATCTCTACCGCGAAGGGGAAGTGATCAGCCTTGCATGCAAGGCCCTTGCCTGCATCGAGGAGGACTATGTGCTTTCAATCAGCCATGCCGGCTTTCTCAAAGCACTGATGGAACATCTGAATCTCTCCGAGAAATACAGCGGCTTTGTGATGGAAGCCCTGTGCGGAAAGAACACGGATTATATCCGCTCGCTTGCCTCAGAG
This sequence comes from Solobacterium sp., assembly GCA_017536885.1. Lineage (GTDB taxonomy): Bacteria > Bacillota_I > Bacilli_A > Erysipelotrichales > Erysipelotrichaceae > Bulleidia. The sequence continues at coordinate 22,063 of JAFWCM010000090.1, read as the reverse complement.
AACATCCTGAAGGAGGAAGACGGAGAACTCCTGTTTAATCTTGCCGAGATGTATGTTCCCTTTGGAGAGGGAATCCGCTCGCTGAAGAAACGGATTTCCTTTGCGGAAGGGAAGGAGATTCTCAGCGAACTTTCGGATCTTGCCGCAGTGCTGGATGGATTTGGAGTACTGGATCATGTGTATCTCGACTTCTCTTTGAAGAGCTCTATGGAATACTACAACGGGGTGATTTTTCAGGGAAGCGTGCGGTCGATTCCGACCTATGTGCTTTCCGGCGGGCGGTATGACAGCCTGATGAAGAAGATGGCAAAACCCTTTGAAGCGATCGGCTTTGCGGTCTATATGGATGTCGTGGAAAACAGCCGCAGCACCTCGAAGAACTATGACGGAGATCTTGCGGTGATCTATACCGCAAAGGATAATCCGAAACTCCTGGCAAAACTGATTCAGGCCCTGGCCTCTTCCGGGCTCAGGGTCAACGCGGTGCGCAAAGAGGAGTTTGACGGGAATGAGCGGTGGAAGCGGGTGCTCACCTTAAAGGAAGCCCGGAAGGAGGCAGGGATATGATCAGCGTAGCCCTTCCCAAGGGAAGACTGGGAGAAGAGGTATATGCCCTGCTTGCGGATGCGGGGTATTCCTGTGATGAGATCCTCGATAAAAAGACAAGAAAGCTGGTCTTTGAGAACAAAGAACATACCGTTCGCTACTTCCAGGTCAAGCCGACCGATGTTGCGGTGTATGTGGAACGGGGTGCCGCGGATGTCGGCATCGCCGGCAAGGATATCCTGATGGAGTATTCGCCGGATGTCTATGAGTTATTGGATCTCGGCATCGGGAAATGCCGGATGTGCATTGCCGGCTTTGCGGAGTTTACGGACAACACCGACCGGCCGCTGCGCGTTGCCACAAAGTTCCCCCATATCGCAAGGTCGTACTATGAGGAGATCGGAAGGGATATCGATATCATCAAGCTTCACGGATCGATTGAACTGGCCCCCATACTGAAGCTCTCGGATGTGATCTGCGATATCGTCGAAACCGGCAGTACCCTGAGGGAAAACAACCTGGTGGTAAGAGAAGAGGTCGCAAAGATCAGCGCCCGCTTCATCGCCAACAAGGTTTCCTTCCGGTTTGCGAATGAAGAAATACTGAAAATGAAGAATGCCCTGGAAAACAGGCGGGTGATATGAAATGATACGGATTTATAAAATGAACAGCCTGAGTGATGAAGAGATCTTCTCCCGAAGTGAAGAACAGGCAAATGTCGCCGGGACGGTGGAGGAAATCATCGCCGATGTCAGAAACCGCGGGGATGAGGCCCTGAAGTACTATGCCGAAAAATTCGACCATGCAAAACTGGATTCCCTTGCGGTCAGTGAGAAGGAACTCGAAGAATCGGTGCGCACCGTTGACCCGAAGTTTCTTGCGATCCTCTCCGAAGCTGCGGAGAATATCGGCCATTACCATGAAAACCAGGTCAGAAGTGATTTTGTCGTGACCGACCGGCCGGGCGTGATTCTCGGCCAGAGAGTTCTGCCCCTGGAGCGGGTGGGCATCTATGTGCCGGGCGGCACCGCTGCCTATCCCAGCACCGTACTCATGGATGCGATTCCGGCGCGGATTGCCGGGGTGAGTGAGATCATCATGGTCACCCCTCCCAACAAAGAGGGAAAGGTCAATCCCAATATCCTGGCAGCGGCTTATATCGCCGGCGTGGATAAAATCTTCAAGACCGGCGGCGCCCAGGCAATCGCAGCCCTTGCCTTCGGAACTGAGTCGGTTCCTTCGGTGGATAAGATCGTCGGGCCGGGAAATGCCTATGTGGCGGAAGCCAAGAAACAGGTCTACGGCCGTGTCGGCATCGATATGATGGCGGGGCCGAGCGACATCATGGTTCTTGCGGACGGAAACTCCAATCCCGTCTATGTTGCGGCGGATCTCTTATCCCAGGCCGAACACGATAAGATGTCCAGTGCGGTTCTGATCACCGACAGCGAAGAGCTGGCAGTGCAGGTACAGGCGGAGATCGAAGCTCAGCTCAAGGCACTGGAAAGAGAAGAAATCGCCAGAGTCTCGATTGAAAACAACGGTAAGATCATCCTCGTCAAGGATCTCAGAGAAGGGATCGAAGCTGCCAACCGGCTGGCTCCCGAACATCTCGAAATCTGCACGGATCAGCCGTTTGATCTTCTTCCGATGGTAAGAAATGCCGGTTCGGTATTCCTCGGAAGATATACTCCCGAGCCGATGGGCGATTACTTCGCCGGTCCCAACCACACCTTGCCCACGCTTGGAACCGCCCGCTTCTCCAATCCGCTTTCGGTGGATGATTTCGTCAAGAAGATGCAGTTCAGCTACTTTACAAAAGACGCATTGAAGGAAGACTGTGAAAAGGTCGCATACTTCGCCGAAAAGGAAGGACTGACCGGACACGCAAGAGCCGTGAAGGTCCGCTTTGAAGGAGAAGAGAAATGATCGCCGTCGTCGATTACGGAGTCGGAAATCTCTTCTCTCTGCGCTGTTCCTTGGAGGCGATCGGAGAGAAAGCGGTCATCACCCGCGACAAAGAGGTGATCACAGGCAGTGATCATGTGATCCTTCCCGGGGTCGGGGCTTTCGGCGATGCCCTGGCAAAACTCAAGGAAACCGGCATGTTTGATCTGATGCGGGAGATCGCAGAAGAGGGAAAGCCGATGCTTGGCATCTGCGTGGGCATGCAGCTGCTGTTTGAAAAAGACCTGGAATTCGGAGAACACGAAGGCCTTTCTCTTCTTCCCGGCACCGTAGATGCGATTGAACCCCGGCTGACCCGAAAGCTCGATATTCCCCAGATGGGATGGAATGCCCTGAAGTATACCAAAGCTTCTCCGATCTTTGAGGGAATCGAAGAGGGAACGCATATGTACTTTGTGCACTCCTATGCGGCCAGGGATTGTGAATCTGTGACCACCGCGGCCTGTGAGTATGAGATTGACCTCACAGCTGCGGTACAGAAAGACAACATCTTCGGAACCCAGTTTCATCCCGAAAAGAGCGGACCGGCCGGTCTTAAGCTCCTGAAGAATTTCTGCACGTTATGAGGTGAACCATGATTCTTTTACCGGCAATTGATCTGTATGAAAAAAAGTGTGTCCGCCTGTTCCGCGGCAATTATGAGGAGATGACCGTATACTCCGAAGATCCCGTGGGCACTGCCTGCTCGATCAAAGAGAACGGCGCTTCCTGGCTTCATGTGGTGGATCTCGAAGGTGCTAAAGAAGGCACAGCGCCCAATCGTTCCGTGATCCGCGACATCATCGAAACCACCGGACTCAATGTGGAAACGGGAGGCGGAATCCGCTCCCTGGAAAGCATCGAAGCCTGTCTGTCCATCGGCGTAAAGCGCGTGATTCTCGGCACCAGGGCGCTTGATCAGGCATTTCTCAAAGAAGCTCTGAACGCATTCGGGGATGCCGTCGCAGTTGGGGTTGATGCGAAAGACGGAAAGGTGGCCACCCATGGCTGGAGGAAGGTCAGCGAACTGGATGCCGTGGAGTTTATACAATCCATTAAAGAACTCGGGGTGAAAACCGTGATCGCAACCGACATCTCCAAAGACGGCGCCATGGCCGGCACGAACCTTGCGTTTTACCGCACCCTGAAGAATCTGGGCGGCATAAACATCATTGCCAGCGGCGGTGTCTCTTCTCTCGATGATATCAGAGCCCTCAGAGAGATCGATGTCTATGGCGCGATTCTCGGCAAGGCGATGTACACCGGGGCGGTGCATGTGAAAGAAGCCATTGCTCTTCTGGAGGAAACGAAATGATAACAAAGCGGATTATTCCCTGCCTGGATGTCAGGGACGGAAGAGTGGTCAAGGGTGTCAACTTCGAAGGACTCAGAGATGTAAATGATCCCGTGGCTCTGGCGGAATACTATTCGGATGCGGGTGCGGATGAACTGGTATTCTATGACATTACGGCAAGCCATGAAGGCAGAAAACTCTTCACCGATATTCTCACAAGAACCGCTTCGAAGATCTTTATCCCCCTTACGGTAGGAGGAGGAATCAACACCGTAGAGGATTTTGACCGGGTATTGAAATGCGGTGCGGATAAAGTCAGCGTCAACAGCGGTGCGATCCGCAATCCAGGTCTGATCCCGGCTGCGGCAGAGAAATACGGCAGTCAGTGCGTGGTGCTCTCCGTCGATGCCAAACGGGTCAACGGCAGCTTCCACGTCTTTCAAAACGGCGGAAGAATCGATACCGGCCTCGATGCCCTGGAATGGATCAGAAGCGGGGTGGAACACGGGGCTGGCGAAGTGGTGCTCAATTCCATCGATACCGACGGCGTGAAACAGGGATTTGATCTCGAAATGCTCAAAGCGGTAAACGAAATCGTAAGAGTTCCCGTGATCGCCAGCGGCGGTGCGGGATCCATGGCGGATTTCGCGGAACTTTTCCATACCATCCCCGACATCAGTGCGGGTCTTGCCGCAAGCATCTTCCATTTCGGAGAGGTGTCGATCAAAGATCTCAAAGCCTATCTGAACAAGGAAGGAGTACTGGTACGGCTATGATCAGAAGCGAAGATCTCCGCTGGGATGAGAAGGGGCTCTTGCCATGCATTGTACAGGACGCCGACAGCGGCCGGGTGCTCACCCTGGCATATATGAACAAAGAGAGCTTTGAAATCTCCAGGAAGCGGAGACTGACCTGTTTCTGGTCGAGAAGCAGGCAGGAACTCTGGCTGAAGGGAGAAACCTCAAAGAACTACCAGCATATTGTAAGCATGGAAGCGGACTGTGACGGAGATGCTCTGCTGGTGCGGGTGCACAAGGAAGGACCGGCATGTCATCTCGGAAACGACAGCTGCTTCGATACCGATTTGAGAATCAGCTTTGAAGAGGAACAGAAACATGAGTGAAGAAAGATTTGAACTGAATACCTTATATGAACTTCTCCAGGAAAGAAAGAGACTTCTTCCGGAAAATTCCTATACCACATACCTGTTTCAGAAAGGCCTGGATAAAATCCTGAAAAAGGTCGGAGAGGAATGCACGGAAGTCATCATCGCCGCCAAGGATCAGGACAAAAAGGAAACGGTATATGAGATCGCAGATCTGACGTATCATATTCTGGTTCTCATGGTAGAAGCCGGCATCAGCGTAGAGGAAATCCGGGAAGAGCTGGCCGGCCGGCATGTCATTGATCACAAGATCAAACAGGAAAAGATGGCCAGTGATCAGGAGTAAGCGGCTGTAAGAACACATGATGTCCTTGCGGGATTCAGAGCAGCGGTTCTGAAATTCTCTCAGGACATTCTTTTTTTCCGAAAAGAGAACGTGAAACCGGTATGCCGGCAGAACGGGCCTTGCATCAGATTCCGGGAAGAAGCCCCGGCGAGGCATGGAATACCACCCCTTTTTTTGAGATCATTAGTGCATCTTGTGCAGAAACACGTATTTTAATTCGATGAACAATCTAATATAATAGAATAGTTGTTTTGTGCAATTCTCCCGATCAGGGGGTTTGACCGCAGAAAATGTGCAGACCACCCCGGAGTATCGCAATCCGCCGGCCACAGGAGTGTATCTTCTGTGATGAGCGGGCACCCAGGCAGATCTGATTCGAAAAACAGCCGGCCCGAAGAGAAGAAAACGGCAGCCGAAAAAACCGGACTGCGGTGCAGAGACCGCCTTTCCGTTTACAGATCCGGCACCATTCTTTCACAAAGATCATATTGTGCAGATTCGGGTATTTCGATTACTATGTATGCGGTTTTTCACGGTTCCGGAAGCCGCAGGACAGGATCGCTGAAGATCCGTGCGGCAGTTTGCCGGGATGAATTACGGATTTCCGCAGAGCCGGATATCGCGGCGGCGTGAACTTCAGAGAAACCGCGATTGGAAATGAGGAAGAGAAATCATGAAGTATTTGTTTGTAGTAGCCCATCCGGATGATGAGACGTTAGGCGCAGGAGCGACAATTCATAAGTTTGTCCGGGAAGGGAATCAGGTAGCTGTGGCGATCATGGTATCGCAGGTCGCTGCCCGCCGTGATTTGTCTTCAACTCTTTCCGATGATGAAGCGAAGGCAATGGCTATTCTGGGAGTTCATAAAGTCTATCATGCGGACTTTCCCAATATAAAGATGAACACCGTACCGCATCTGGAACTGGTACAATTCATTGAAAGCTGTATTGATGACTGGGGAGCGGAAATCATTTATACGCATCATCCTTCGGATACCAACAACGATCATGCGGTTACCAGTTATGCATGCCAGGCGGCGAGCCGGTTGTTTCAGCGCAAACCCGGACTTCCGAGACTGAAGCAGTTTGTTTACATGGAAGTCCCCAGTTCGACAGAGTGGTCCTTTGACACCTCTTCCATTCGCTTTTCCCCGAATATGTTTATCGAAGTGGGTAAAGAGGGAGTGGAATCAAAACTGAAGGCATTATCCGCTTATAAGGGAGTGATGCGTCCTTATCCCCATCCGCGCTCGGAAGAAGCGATCACCGGGCTGGCTGCGTATCGGGGCGTTCAGGCCGGCTGTAATTATGCCGAGGCATTTGAATCCGTGTTTTTCAGAACGTAATGGAGGAAACATGAAACCAAGCAAATCATATGCGGCACTGAAGCGCATCTTTGATATCTGTTCTTCCGGCACAGCCCTGGTACTTCTTCTGCCGGTCTGGGTCATTGCAGTCATAGGGATCGAGGCTTCCGACCGGGGGCCTGTTTTTTATTTTGCCAATCGGGTGACGAAGGATAACCGCAGATTCAGAATGTATAAATTTCGCTCGATGCGGGTTGACAACAATGCGAATGAAAAGAGCCTCCGCCCGGATCAGGACAGGATTTTTCCGTTCGGAAAATTCATGCGGTCCACCAAGATCGATGAACTTCCTCAGCTGCTGAATGTGTTTCTCGGCGATATGAGTGTTGTCGGGCCGAGGCCCGCATCTGTCGATCAGATTCCGATCACCCGGGGAGGAGAGAATGGGATCGTGTCGTCGGTCAAGGCCGGCTTAACCAGCCCGGCAGCGCTCTATGATTACCTTTACGGAGATGAAATTGAGGACGAAGCGGAGTATATGGATAAAGTCGCTCCGACAAGACTTGCCCTGGACCGGTATTATATCGGGAAGCAGACCGTCGGGTACGATATGAAAATGATCTGGTATACGATCCGATGCATTCTCGGCACTGTGAGAAACAAACCGGAGATCGGAATACTGGAAGAGATGATCGATGCGGTGAATGGGGATCGAAGAGCCCTTGAAGAGGTAAAGACAGAGAAATGAGAATTCTGGTCACCGGTGCCGGCGGAATGATCGGCTCCCGGTTAGTGATCGCTCTGAAAAGAGCAGGGTATGATGTGATCGGGGTTGACAGGAAGCCGGGAGAGAACATCACAGAGATCGATCTTGCGGACAAAGAAAGACTTGCCGAAGCGGCGGAAGGCGCAGACCGGGTGATTCATCTCGCTGCTCTTGCGCATACGGACGGAGAGAAGGATCTCTCCTGGGAAAGATATAAGCATATCAATGTCGACTGCGCGAAAAATGTGTTTGAAGCAGCCGGGGACCGCCCCGTGCTTTTTATCAGCACGGTTGATGTTTACGGCTTTTATGACGGAAAGACTCCCGTGAACGGGAATACTTCCGTCCATCCCGTTACGAATTACGGAAAATCGAAAGCCATGGCCGAAGAGGAATGCGGAAAGCTTCCTCACTATACCATCTTCCGTTTCAGTCCCGTATATACAGACACCATCAGACGGGATATTCAGAAGCGGTATTATCTGAGCTATCCCCGGATCGCCTACCAGGTCGGAAAGGGGACTTCCTATGAAATCCTGAATATTGATAAAGCCGTATCGGCGATGGTTCACTGGTGCTCCGAAGAACCCGGAAATGAGATTCGGATCATCAAGGACGAGAAGATGATGTGGACACCGGATTATATTAAGGAAGAGAAGGCAAAAGGAAACGCAAAAATTGTGCTTCATTTTCCCGGAGTCATGGTTCGTGCCGGCTATAAGGTTCTGAGCGCTCTTCTGGGGAAAAACGAGAAGGTCTATCTGCTGAATAAAGCGGTATACCCATTGCGGAGCGAATAAGCGCAGAGAATGCACAGCATAAGACGGGAGGAGTCAGATGGAAAAGGGTGTGAGCGGGCATACTGAAGAAAATCCGCTTGTCAGTATCATTGTGCCGATGTATAAGGTGGAAAACTATCTTCCAAGATGCCTGAATTCCATAGCGTCTCAGACCTATGACAACATCGAAGTGATTCTGGTCGATGACGGCTCCCCGGATCGCTGCGGAAAGATCAGCGATGCCTTTGCGAAAGAGCATTCCTATGCCAGAGTCATCCATCAGGCCAACCGGGGACAGGCCAGTGCCCGCAACAACGCAGCCGGAACCGCTTCGGGCGATTTTATCGTTTTCATCGATTCGGATGATTTTGTCGAACCCGACTGCATCGAATATCTGGTTTCGCTTCAGAGGAAATATCAGGCGGATGTGGCAATCGGCCGCTTCCGGTATATTTATGAGGGACATGAACCGGCTGTGCCCCGCAATGATAAAAATGAAGATAAGGTTATAAAAATGAATGCGGAAGAAGCGATTATCCGCATGAATTACAACCGGGGGTTCGGCGCAATGCCCTGGGCGAAACTGTACCGAAAAGAGCTGATTCTTGCCCATCCGTTTCCCGAAGGGCAGATCTATGAGGATCTTGCGACATTGTATAAAATTCTCGGCGATTGCGATACCGTGGTTCTGGGAAACAGAAAAATCTATTATTGGGTTCAGCGGACCGGCAGCACCATGCGAATGAAGTTTGATGAACGCCAGATGGCAGCGATGGACGCTGTGACGGCGCAGATCCGATATCTAAAGACCCGTTATCCCGGCGCTCTGCCGTCGGGGAAATACCGCTATACGGCCAAGGCCGCCGAGCTGATTGCGGTATGTTTCAACTCCGGCGGCGACAGAGAGGTTTTCCGGCGTCTGAGAAACCTGATGAAACGATATGCCGGTGAGGTACTGAAGGATACCCATGCAAAAGCAACCATGAAGGTGAGAATTCTCGCGGTCCGGCTCGGTTATCTCCCTGCCAGAATCGTCTATGCCATGCATGAAGGCACCAAACGGCGGGTATTCCGATAACGGCCGCAAACCGGTCTCCTTTGTATGTTTTACAGAAAAGAGGAACTCCATGAAAGCAGGTATTGTGACATTCCATGGTGCGAATAATTACGGCGCTGTTCTGCAGGCCTATGCCCTGACGCAATGGCTGGGGCAGAACGGAGTCGATGCGGAGATCATCAATTATCAATCCGGAGTGTTTGATAAATACAGATTATTCCGGACATGGAAATATAAAAAAGAGCCCTATATGCTGGGGGTGGATTTCGTAAAATATTCCGAAAAGAAGAAGAGGAATCAGAACTTTGACGCATTCCGCCGGCGCTTTCTTCCGATCTCTGAGAAGGTTTATCGCAAGGAGAGCGATTTTGAGGGAATTGCGGATCAGTATGATTATTTTATCTGCGGCAGTGATCAGATCTGGAATCCTGTTCTGACCAAAGGAATCGATCCGGTCTATTTCCTGAATTTCGTAAGGGATCCCGGAAAGAAAATCGCCTATGCGCCGAGTATCGCCTTAAAGCGGCTGAATGAATTTCAGCTTGCGGAAATGGCGGGGTATCTCTCGGAGTTTGCCTCGCTGTCCGTTCGGGAACAGGAAGGGATCGAACTTTTGCAGCCATATTGCGAAAAGGATATCGCAATGTGCTGCGACCCGGTATTCCTGCCGGAAAAAGAATGCTATGACGCTGTGTGCTCAGAAAAGCATGCCGGGGAAAAATTTGTCTTTCTGTATGTGGTCGGAAGGGCTGCGATCTTTAAAAATGTGATTTCGTACGCGGAAAAAACCGCGAAGGAAAAGGGCCTGAAGCTCTATTATCTGATCGACGGAGACAAAGCGCTCTATCATATCGACGGGAAGAATGTGTTCGGCTGCGATCCCTGTGATTTCCTCTCGTTAATCAAAAATGCGGAATATGTTGTAAGCAACTCTTTTCACGCTACCGCTTTTGCGATTCTCTATTCCCGCCAGTTCATCACCTTTCTGAAGGAGGGGACAGGTTCGAGAATGGTGAACCTTCTGCGGTCGTTTCATCTCGAAGACCGGATTTATCATGACAGCAGCGATGACACTTTGCTTGAAAACAGAATTGACTGCAGCGGAGCAAAGCAGATGCTGGAGGACTTCCGAAAGAGTTCGTCCGACTACCTGCTTACAGCCTTAGGCCTGAAGAAGGCTTTGCCGCAGAAAAGAGACGAGAAGATCTGCGCATTGAGGCGGGAGAATTACGCTGAACTTCTCCGCTTTATTGAATGGAGAAGACAGGTCTATCTTGTAAGACACAGAAACCCGGAGGTTGTTGCACAAAGCCGCAGCGGCGGCGTCTTTACCGCACTCAGTGACGCTGTGCTGTCCCTTGGCGGCGCCGTGTACGGATGCATGATGGAAAGCCCGGAAACGGCGGTTCATCATCGGGCATCCACAAAAGAAGAACGCGATCTCTTCCGCGGCAGTAAATATATCCAGAGTGAAATGCGCGGCTGTTTCAGACAGGTCAGAACAGATCTGGAAAACGGAATTCCGGTTCTGTTTTCCGGTACCGGCTGCCAGGTGGCAGGTCTGTATCAGTTTCTGGAAGGCACAGACATTTCCGGATTGACCACGATGGACATCGTATGCCACGGAACCTCAAGCCCGAAACTCTGGCGGGAATATATTCACTGGATGAAGCGGAAATACGGCAATGAGATCAGTGAAGTGAAATTCAGAGATAAGCGCTATGGCTGGAAAGCACATCTTGAAACAGTGAGAACCGGCGATACACTGCATACGACAGCGAATTACCGGGTGCTGTATCTGAAGGGTGCCTTTCTGAGACCATCGTGCTATGAATGTCCCTTCTCAAGACTGAAACGGAGAAGCGACATCACGATCGGTGATGCCTGGGGCATCGAAACCATGAATACGCCGCTGAATGATGATAAGGGCTGTTCCCTTGTGCTGGTCAACAGCGAACGCGGGCGCGGACTGTTTGAACGGTGCCGGCCGGACATCACGGCGGAGTCGGTTGACCTGAAAAATTATTTACAGCATAATTTATACGAGCCGAGCGCGAAACCGGCAGATCGCAGGAAATACTGGGAATATCTCAATCAGAGGGGATTTGACGCGCTGACAAAACGCTATGGGAAAGCCGATCCGTATCGCAGAATCAAGGAAAGAAGAATGATTCGCAAGGCCGGCAAGCTGTGAATATCTGGAATGAGATAGAAGCCCTGCACTGGAGAAAGAAACAAAGATGAAGAAAATCCCGGTATTATTTCGGAAAAAAGAAGAGTGCTGTGGCTGCACAGCATGTTACGCCGCCTGTCCTGTCGGCGCAATTGCGATGACAGAGGATGAGGAAGGTTTTTTATATCCGGAGATTAATACAGAAAAGTGCATTTGTTGTAAAAAATGCCTGAGAGTTTGTCCGATGAAAGTCAGTGAGCAGTCCATGAACCGGACCGGGAAAGGCAGTTCTTATGAAGTTTAAGGTGCCGGGCTTTGAAAAGGCTGCTGTCTTTTTGATATTTCTGTTTTACGCTTCAACGAATTCATTCTGGGCGTACAGACTCTTTCATGAAAGCAATATCTTTCCGGCTTTAGCCAGTCTGATACCGGTTTTTCTGCTGTTGTGTCATTACCGGAAAACCAGACTGCAAATGCATATAGGGCTGTTACTGACAGTCTTTTCGATTTATTTCGTCATTGTCCTATGGAGTTCATTTTCATTCAAAATGATTCTTTTCTACGGCATGTGCGTGACTTTGATGCTGAATACGGGAATTGCCGAAAAACCGGAGTATCTGAAATATTTTTATTATCTCGCTCTGATCTTTGCGGTCGGTTCCTTTATCAACCTGTTTCTGCCGGGGGTTTACCGCTCTGTGATTCTTCCGGCCTTCTCCGGAAGCAGCCAGTACCTTAAGCTGAAACGATGGAGCAGAAGTTTCAGGATTATTCCCGGTTTTGCGAATCAGACGTCGTTTAATGCGCCGCATTTTGTTTATGGAATCGGTTTTATCCTCTGTGCAAATTTTACCTGGAGAAAAAAGCAGAAGCTGAACTGGCTGATCCTTGCGGTTCTGTTTCTGTGTCTGATCCTTACCAATAAGCGCGGCCAGTTTGTGTTTCTTCTGGTGTCTCTGGTTGCCGTATATTATATTTCCGGCGCCGGAGTAAATAAGAGCAGACGCGTTCTTATTCTGATCGCGGCGGGTATTCTGGTTTATCTGTTCATGCTGTATCTCCTGCCGAAACTCAATATCGGCGTGTTTTTTAAACTGAATACAATGCTCGAACAGCTGGAAAACAACGAAGATATCACGCACGGCAGACTTGACCTGTATCGGCTGGCAATTGAGTATTTTCTGAAGAACCCGATTATCGGCATAGGCTGGGAAGGCTTCCGGAAGCTTCCCGGACTGCAGGGAGGTCAGACGCATAATATTTATCTCGAACTTCTGTGTGAGACAGGTATTATAGGATTCAGTTTTTTCTCTGTGTTTTTTATCTATGCCTTTGTCACGGCGATGAAAAACTGTTCCTCCGCCAGAAGTGAATCGGACAGATTTCTGTCAAGATTCTGCCTGTTTATGCAGCTGTTCTTTTTATTATATGGTATATCGGGGAATCCTCTTTATGACCCTCCGTACTATATTCCGTATTTCATTGCCTGCACCTATTCATTCTCGCAGAGAATTCTGTTTCGGAAAGCGAGGGCACTGAGCCTGCAGGCTTCCGGGGAGAGTCCGATTCTGATTGTCACAGCGGCTGAAACCGCCCCCGGGGCAAGCGGTAATCTTTCCCTGAACAAAGGGTATAAAGACGGGCATGAGGAGAGGAATCAGAGTGAGGCTCACAAGGGGTATCACAGGAATCTACTGAACCCCTCACCCTGAACGGAGTGAACAGACATGAAAAGAAGAGGAGAAAGCGATCGGATGGAGTATGAAGCAGGCCATACCCCTGAAGTGTCGGTGATTATTCCGGTATACAATAATGAAGCATATATCGGAGAAACTCTGAACAGCCTGAAGGCGCAGACATTTGCCGATTTTGAAGCGCTGTGCATCGATGACGGAAGTTCAGATCACTCTGCTGAAATCATTCAGAACCATGAAGCCGCAGATCCGCGGTTTCATTATATTTATCAGGAAAACGCCGGTGCCGGCCCGGCCCGCAATCACGGCCTTCGCAAAGCGCGGGGAAAATATATCTCGTTTCTGGACGGGGATGATCTGTATGATCCGAATTTCCTGAAGCGCATGGTTGAGGCGCTGGAGCGGACACAGGCAGATGTATGCATCTGTGAGAGAGAAAATTTCAATTCCGGGAATGGTCAGATCATGTTCCGGGGAAACAGATATCAGAGATTTGAGGAAAACCGGCTGTATCCTGCAAAGGACCTGACAGACGGCTATTATGATCTGATGACGGTGTTCTGCTGGGACAAGATGTTTCGCCATTCCTTTCTTCAAAGCCATCCGTATGAGTTTCAAAGCCTCCGCCACAGCAATGATGTGGCGTTTGTATGTTCGACGATGGCGGCTGCCGGAACCGTATGCTTTGTAAAGGAATGCCTGGTTCGCTACCGGAAAGGAACCGGCGTGAGCACGCAGGATCATGTGGTGAAATATCCGCTCTGTGCGATCGAGGCATTCGATCAGGCAAGAGAGAATGTTTATCTTCTTCATGAAGGAGATGCGGCCTGGCAGAAGGCGATCGATCAGAGATGCGCCAATGCTTTTTTCAACACGTTTAAAAAAACCGTCAACGATGACAGAGCATGCAGAGAGGTATATGACGCATTTGTGAACCGATATGAAACGGCATGGAAGTTCCGTGAAAAACCGCTTTCTTATTTTGGAACGATGGATCTCCGGTTCAAGATGTGGTGTTACCGGCGGGTATCCTATGAAGCGCTGAGAAAGGCTTATCTCAAAATGTACCGGGAAAGCGGGACAAAGAAGCGCATCACCGATCTGATCCTGCCGTACGGAGAACTGCTGATCAGCAGCCTTTTCCCTCATTCGCATCCCCGGGGATGAAGGAACCGGAGGTTCTGCTTTTTAAGGCAGGGAACCCTGCAGGCATGGAAATGAGCCGGCGCAAAGTGCGGATGAGATAGTTTCAGAGATCACTTTGAATGCGTGGTGTCCGGACAGTGCGGACACAGGAAATATGGAACAGGAAAGGGGGATCCGGGCAGAAATCACAGCAGAGGAACTGCCCGTTCTTTATGATGAACTATAAAATTGCCTATCCCGATAAACCTAATATGGGGGATCTTCTCAATAAGGATATGCTGGAAGATATCTTTCATATTCAGGTGGAAAGGGGAGACAGACTGACCAGCAATATGAGCGGAATCGGCAGCGGTCTCCATTACGCACAATGGTCTCTCAGCGTATCAAACCGGCTGAAACAGATCGCCTATCTTCCGTTTGCGGCCCGTGAATATCATGTATGGGGAACCGGATTCCTCAATTCTGCGGGGAAGGCGACTCCCTTTTATTTTTCAAAAATGCAGTTCCACTGCCTGCGCGGAAAACTGACGCAGAACCGGGTGGAAGCGATCATTCATCAGAAGCTTGATATTCCGCTCGGAGACGGGGGATTACTGGCGGAACGGTGGATCGGGCCCCAGAAAAAAAAATACCGGATCGGTATTATCCCGCATTTCCGGGAACAGGATCATCCCCTGGTAAAAAAACTGAATGAATCCTATGAGGACTCAACCGTGATCGATCTGACAGAACCGCCCCGGACCGTGGTTGAGACGATAGGATCCTGCGAATACATCCTGTCCAGCAGTCTGCACGGTCTGATTGTTGCGGACAGCTTTCATATCCCCAACATGCATATATTGTTTTATCCGATGGGGGAGAGAATCATGGGGGACGGATACAAGTACAGTGATTACTACTCTTCCTTTGATCTTGAGGATCAGCCGCGCCTGATCGATCCGGATCATCTTCCGACTGCTGCGGAGATTCAGGAGAACTATAAGATTGACGAAGCTGCGGTAGAGAAGAAAAAGGATGAGTTAATCCGTGTGTTTCCCCGCTGATCACAAGACTCCTGTATGGGTCGGATCGGGAAACGGAGCTACGCATTTGTGAGTAAGTGAGATGAGCAGAGAGAAAGAATTAGTAAAAAATACATTCATTCTGTCAATTGGAAGATTGATGCCAAAGGTGTTTGCCTTTATCACTCTGCCGATTC
Organism: Solobacterium sp.; assembly: GCA_017536885.1. Taxonomy (GTDB): domain Bacteria; phylum Bacillota_I; class Bacilli_A; order Erysipelotrichales; family Erysipelotrichaceae; genus Bulleidia. The sequence goes on along the minus strand of JAFWCM010000090.1, from coordinate 6,706 downwards.
TGACAGCCTATTTAACGAAGAAAGAGTATGGAACCTACGATCTTATAGCCACGCTGGTAATGCTGGCGATTCCTGTTGCCACACTGCAGATTCAGACAGCTGCGTTCCGCTTCCTGATTGACTGCCGCGGGGATAAGGAAAAATCTTCGGAAATCGTATCCAATATTTTTGCGGTGACGATTCCCGTAAGCCTGATTGTAAGCATCATAGTTCAGTTCTTCTTCCGGGAATGGAGTATGGCGATCAGGATCATGATTGCCGTTTATTTTTTCCTTGATACCATTCATCTTACGGTTGCGCAGGTAGCGCGCGGAATCGGAAACAACAAAGCCTATTCCGTCAGCGCGATCATTGTTTCCGCAACATCAATGCTTACCATCGTCGCAACCGTGTCTTTCATGAGAATCGGATTGCTTGGGGTATGCATTTCTTTGGCATTGTCACAGCTTTTCAGCACGATTTACCTGATCTGGAAAATTGACTTTTTTTCCTATTTATCTTTCCGCAGAATTTCCCGGAAAGGCATCAGGGAACTTCTGGCATATTCCTGGCCGATGGTTCCGAATAATCTTTCGGGCTGGGTTCTCAAACTTTCCGACCGCCTTGTGATTACCGCATTTCTCGGCGTAGAAGCCAACGCGGTCTATGCGGTCGCAAACAAGATTCCGAATCTTCTGTCCACGGCACAGGCGATCATGGTAATGGCATGGCATGAAAATGCGTCCATTGCGGTAGAGGATCAGGATGCGGATCAGTATTATACGAAGATGCTTGACCGGGTGTTCGACCTGATGTTCGGATGTACGGTTTTACTGATTGCCGCAACTCCCATCTTATTCAGGCTGCTGATCCGAGGGGACTATGCCGAGGCGTACTATCATATGCCTGTTCTGATTCTGGCAATGTTCTTCTGTGTCATGGCTTCTTATTTCGGCGGGATCTATATTGCTCATAAGAGGACGGTGAATGTCGGAATTTCAACCATGGTCGCTGCCGGAATCAATCTTATGATCGATCTTCTGTTTGTGAATATCATCGGGATCTGGGCCGGCTCCGTCTCAACTCTGGTTTCCTATATTGTCCTGTATGTATACAGAATGATGAATACCCAGACATTCCAGAAAATAGAAGTGAATTATAAAAAGCAGATTCTCCTGATTCTGATCATGATCGTTCTTCTGATCAGCTGTTTTATGCAGAAACCTGTTCTGAATATCATAAATATCGTGGCTGCGGTCGTATTGTTCTTTGCTCTGAATAAAGATGTGGTCAGAGTTTTATGGAAGCGTGCGGCAGGAAAAATAAAAAAAGCGTAAACTGCCTGCAGAACCATGAGGAAATATATACAAAGAATAAGATACATGCAGTCTCAGAGTTATGAAACCGATAGGAGGTTAAGCAAAGTGGATTATCAGGGAAAAAAAGTTCTCCTGTTGGATGGCTATGGCAGACAGATCCCGAGCCTGCTTCATCAATTACATGAGCTGGGATGCCGGGTTACCACCATCAATGAAAAAAAGCTTGATATCGGAAATACCTCACGCTATCCGGCCAGAAAGATCGTAGTTCCCGGAATCCGGGAGGATATGACCGTTTACCGCAATGCCGTCATGAAAGAGCTGGAAAATGGATACGATGTTCTGTTTCCGGTTCTTGAGAAGTCGACAGATATCTGTACAGACGGAGAGATTCAGGCGAAGTATCCGGAACTGAAGATCATTGCCGCCCCGAGGGAAGCGTTTCTGAAGGCTTATGACAAGCAGGAGACGATGATCATCAGTATGAAGAACGGGATTCCCTGTCCCATCACAAAGATGGATGATGAGACCATGGAAGAGTTTCTTTCCAAGATTTCTTTCCCGATCTGTGCAAAACCCAGAAAAGGCAGCGGCGGCGCAGGCTTTAAGAGAATCCCTTCCCGAGAAGTACTGGATTCCTATATCGCAGACGGAACCATCGTTCCGGAAGAATATGTGATTCAGGAACTGATCCCAAAGGGAAGATATCAGTATGGCTGCTATGTGATGATGGATGAAAATCACAAACCGCAGTCTACGCTGGTTGTTGAAACGAACCGCTGGTTCCCGATTGACGGCGGCCCCGGATGCTATATCAGAACAATTCATCATCAGGGAATCACGGACAGTACGAACCGTCTTTTTGAAATAATGAATTGGAAGAGTTTCGGGCATGCGGCGTTTATTATGGATCCCCGTGACAATACTCCGAAACTGATGGAGATCAACGGCCGCATTCCTGCCGGTATCAGGATCTGCGAATGGGCGGGCACCGAGCCGGTCAGAAATATGCTTGATCTTGCGTACGGCAAACCGCTTCAGAAGATGACAAAGCCAATACCGGAACATCTCGCACTGCGGTATTTTCACACGGATCTGATGTGGTTTATCAAGAATCCGGACAGGTGGAAGGCGAATCCCAGCTGGTTCTACTGTCTGAAACAGAAAGATTATATTTTTTCCTGGGCTGATCCGATTCCTTTTTTCAGTTATGCCATAGAACATGCGGCGACCTATAAAGAAGATATGAAAAAGAGACAGCATTAATTGCATGTTTCGGTTCCTGCATCCATGCTCGATCAGCCCTGGCGGGCAGATGGCCGGAAAGTGCCCGCAGAGGATCAGACAGAGCAACAGCGAAATGGAGATTCCGGTCAAAAAGGGACGGGAAAAGAAGCACGGTATTTCCGAAGACCTGAGATAAGTTTTTGCCGGGATAGAATACGTCGGTAATTCTCAAAGTAAGGAGAAGAAATAAACAGGTCCTTAGAATTTCCCGGGATGATAAATGATGTGCGGGGAAATCCGATCCCTGACGATGTTATGGCAAGAGCGAGGAGAAGTCTTCTGGATTATCTTGCAGTGACATGCGCCGGAGCTGAGTTTCAGAAAGATAAGTTGGAGAAGTACTGTGCGTTTGCCCGGCCGGAAGAAGGAAAGTTCAAAGCGATCGGAACAGGAAAGAACCTGGTACTGAAAGAAGCTGTATTCCTGAATGGTCTGAACGCTCACGCACTGGATTTTGATGATGGTACCAACAGCGGCATTATCCATCTGGGCTCTCCGATTTTTCTCTGCTTCTGCCTCTTGCTCAAAGGTATGGAAAAACAATTGGTGAAGAGAACAAATACCCGCACTATGTGAAGCTATACCCCATACCGGCAGATTCTTCGATTAACATCAAGACATGTTTTCTGATGGCAGCAGAGTTATCAACAGACAGAACCCTGAACACAGACGGCAAGAGCACCTGCAATTGCCTCAGGAAAGATCTCACGGTATGCAATGTTCACGTTGATAATAAAGATCCGAATCACAGACTCCACTGGCTGAATATTGTGATCGGAAATATCCAGAACCACATTATCGGCATCTATCACGGAATAGCCAAACGTGATCTGCCCTTATGTTTTAAACATATTTCATACTATTTTTTGATATGCTTGGGATTAGAAATAATATTGCAATAATTTCGAATCTCGAATGATTTGTACCTGTCAAGATCACAGGAGGACAATACGTGAATAAGTCAATTCAGTTTTTGGAAATGATAGATAGCATTTGGTTATCTCCAATACCGAAAAAAGTATTAGAGAGGGCGAAAAGAAGTCTTCTTGATTATCTTGCAGTGACATGCTCTGGAGCTGAGTTTCAGAAAGATAAGTTAGAGAAGTACTATGAGTTTGCTCAGCCGGAAGAAGGAAAGTTCAAAGCGATCGGGACAGGAAAAAACCTTGTACTGAAAGAAGCTGTGTTCCTGAATGGTCTGAACGGTCACGCATTAGACTTCGATGATGGGACTAACAGCGGAATTATCCATCTGGGTTCTCCGATTTTTTCTCTGCTTCTTCCTCTAGCAGAAAGGTATGGAAAAACAATAGAAGAAGTCCTGAGAGCTGCGGTTGTCGGATATGAGGCATCCTACACTATGGCGGTTTCTATTCAGCCTGGTCATAAAGCAATGGGCTACCACGCTACAGGAACCTGCGGAACACTTGGCGCGACTTTAGCAGCGGCCTATATGCTTGGATTTACGGAGGAAGAACGATTTCAGGCGTTTGCATGTGCCAGTGTTGCCGCAAGCGGGATGTTAAAAGTGCTTGATGACGGGAGTGAATTGAAGCCATACAATGTGGCGAAAACCAGTCTTCTTGCACTTACCTCACTGCAGATGGCGAAGAGCGGATTCAAAGGTCATAAAGATCCCCTCGGAGGACGGGGATTCTTTAAAATGATGACAGGGAAAAAGGATGTGGAACTTAAACCAGTTCTTCTGAACGGCACTTACGCAATCATGAAATCCTATACGAAACCCTATGCCTCCTGCAGATACACACATCCGGCGGTAGAAGCGGCGATTCATCTACGATCTTCTGTAAGGCCGGAGGATGTGGAGAGTGTAACGATTCGAACCTATAATCTTGCCGTGTCAGGGCATGATCACACAGAAATCCTAGGTAGCTATAGCGCCAAAATGAGTATTCCGTATGCGGTAGCTGCGGGACTGATTTATGGCAGAGCGGGGCTTCAGGAGTTTTCGGAAGAGGCTGTAAAAAATCCCGATCTATTGGGTTTAACGAAAAAAATACAGGTCACTGCAGATTCTGAACTAAGCAAGGATTTTCCCGAAATCCAGGCTGCGATTGTGACTGTTCATACAAAAGACGGTTCATTTACCGATCGTGTGGATTATCCGAAAGGAGAACCGGAAAATCCTCTCTCAGAGAAAGAGTTCAGAGAAAGATATGATGCTCTGATGGAGTACGGAGGAATCTCACGTGAAGTGGGTGAAAGAGTATATGAAATTGTAAACCGGAATGTGCCTGCAGATGAGCTGCTAAGGGGGTTATGATATGAAACTGATCCTTGGAACGATGACGTTTGGTGAATCGGTGTTCCGGCCTGATGTGGATGTCTTTATCAATACCTTTCTTGATTACGGATATGATGAGCTGGATACAGCCTATGTCTATAATGAAGGAAACTGCGAGAGGTTTCTGGGCGAGGTGCTTCCTTCTCTTGGCCGGCCTGTCAGAATTGCCACCAAGGTGAATCCGCGGATCACAGGAAAGCTGGACGGGGAGACGGCATACATGCAGGTGAATGAAAGCCTTCGAAGACTCCGCCGCAAGAGCGCCGACATCGTCTTTCTTCACTTTCCCGATCCGGCAACCCCGGTGGAATCCGTGCTCAGTGCGATGAATGAAATGCACGAACAGGGAAAGTTCGATGAACTGGGTCTCAGCAATTATCCCGCCTGGATGACTGCGGATATCCGGCATATCTGTGACCGCAACGGATGGGTGAAACCAACCGTGTATGAAGGGGTTTATAATCCCCTGACAAGAGGTGCGGAAGCTGAACTGAATGCATGTCTGAATCATTACGGTCTTCGCTTTTATGCCTATAATCCGACGATGGGAGGAATGCTTACGGGAAGATATCAGAGCGTAAATGAAAATCCCTCTGACGGCCGCTTTACCCATCGGCCCGGCTATAAGAACAAATACTGGAAAAAGACCAACTTCGAAGCGCTGGATGTGATCAGAGCTGCCCTGGAGCCGCATGGAATCTCCATGCCGGAAGCGACTTACCGGTGGCTTGCATATCATTCCATGCTGGATGAAACGCGCGGTGATGCGATTCTGATCGGCGCATCCAATCTGAACCACTTAATCGAAAACATGAATGCGGTAAAAGTCGGTCCGCTTCCCGAAGATATTGCCGATGCGTTCGAAGAAGCCTGGAACCTCTGCAGAGGAGAGAGCAGAGAGTATTTTACCCTGTATCAGGGAAAGGGATCGGTCGGCGGGGAAACCCCGACAGGAGAAACAAAGTAAGTGTTAAATCAGAAAAGAGTATTTGATTGTCTGAGAGGTCACGGTGTGACCTTTTTTACGGGCGTGCCTGACAGTTATCTGAACGGCTTCTGCAATTACGCGCTTCACCATCATTCAGAACGGAATATCATCACCGCCAATGAAGGAAATGCGATCGCGCTGGCTGCGGGACATTATCTTGCAACAAAGGAAATCCCTCTGGTATACATGCAGAACAGCGGTGAAGGGAATGCGGTGAATCCGTTAGTCAGTCTTGCGGACAGGAATGTCTATGCCATCCCGATGATTCTTCTGATCGGCTGGCGGGGGCAGGGAAACAGTGAACCGAATCATCCCCAGCATAAGGTCCAGGGGGAAATCACCACCGAACTTCTTGATCTTCTTCATATTCCTTATTCCGTTCTCACCGATTCCGATGAGGCGTTTGAAAAAGAAGCGGAGAAAGCGGCGGAATACTGCCGCTTAACCCGTGGTATCTATGCCTTTGTCGCACCGAAGGGTGTCATGGCGGATCCCGATAAACCAAACAACGCGGACGATACCTATCCCATGAGCCGGGAAGAGGCGATCGAGGTCATTATCGATCAGATGCCGGAGGACACGATCTACTCCGCAACGACCGGACGGGCAACACGGGAATTGTTCTTTCTGCGGGAGAAACGCGGGGAAAACAAAGACCATGATTTTCTGAACGTCGGTTCCATGGGACATGCCTCTTCGGTTGCTTTGGGGATTGCGATGAGCACAAAGAGGCCGGTAGTAGCACTGGACGGAGATTCCGCAGCCATCATGCATATGGGCGCATTGACCATGGTTTCCAAGGTATCCGCCCCCAACTTTCTCCATGTC
>JAFWCM010000008.1 GCA_017536885.1 Solobacterium sp. | reverse complement strand
TTGGAGTTCCCGGATCCCTGCCGAAGCGCAGCGGCATTCACAGGTGGCAGAAGCAGAATCCACAGAGATGATGCGGATCAATCCGTTTCATTCCTGACCGATCCAAAACAGTGCATAAAGCATGTCAGAACAAACGCTGAATGATGAAACCCCTCGGCGCCTTAAACGCCGCCCCGGAACCGGGACGGCGATCGTTTATCACTTCAGTATCTCCCGCAAGCACATTGCATGCATGTATCACGGAGCGGAGCGCTGACCGCAGCTGCGGCAAGGTGTTTTCATCTTTTCCTTCCGCCTGCCCCCAGAAGGGCAAACAGGTACGGCATGACCAGAAGGTGCTGAAAGGATACGACAAAGTGGCTCAGTGCCCCGGCCGCTGTAAGAATCACAATCACCGCCGCCCACCGGCTGTCAGTTTCCTTTGAAGACAAAGCGGATACGGCAGAGCTGACCGAGAAAAACGAAGCGAGAAAGAACGCCATTGTACCGGACAGTCCGATATTGATCATCATCGTAAGCAATTCGCTGTGCGCATTTGCGACCCGGCGAATATCATAAACGCTCGCAAGCAGTAAGAGACTGTCACGCTCCGAGGAAACATACATCGCAAAGCAATCCGGACCGACGCCGAAGAGTTTTCTCGGCAGCGGAAGGTTTCGATACATCACCGACGCAGCATGCCAGAGCGCTCCCCGCTTGTTTCCCCAGGAGTAATCGAGGCCCGTGTGATCGAAGATCTGCAGCACCAGCAATACCGCAAGCAGGCCGAATCCCGCAAAGACGGCAATTCTCATAACGGTGATTCCGGTCTTCTCTGATCCGTCCGCTTTTCTGGAACAGAATCTCTGCAGGGCAAGATACAGACCGGTGCTGACAAGTGTGAGAACCAGGCCCCGGTGTCCCCTCATCAGTTCCATGCCGAGGTTGTCGTGATTGCCGAGAAAAACCATTCCGAAGGATCCAGGGAAACATAGAGGGAAACCAGTTCAAATGCGATCCCCGTCATCGCAAGGACCAGCGTAAAGCGATAGTACCGTTCCCGGGAAAACAGAGAAAGAAGGCCTGCACAGACAAGCACGGCAGCCATCATGAGATAAACGGAATTGGAACCGTTGGTGATGCAGGCAAGACCTGCAGTCACAACCAGCAGGCAGTACAGCACCACACTGCGTTTCTCTCTTTTTTCCTCCGCCAGAAACAGGCCGATCATCAGCGGATACATTACGGAAAGATATCCCGTATACCAGTTGATATTGCCGATGGTGGTAAGGAAGAATCCTTCTCCCTCCCCTTCGGAAATCATCAGAATTCCAAGTCTCTGCAGAAGACCGATAATCATGACAATGACCGCTCCCGATGCAAAATGACATCTTTCCAGGGCATCCGAAAACAGCTGTGCCGAACGGATATCCCAGCAGGGATTCGGTTCCGTTCTCTCACCAGCGGCTTCCCTGTTGGTCTGAAGACACATTCCTGAGCTGCGGCTGCGGGATGCGGGGAAAAAAGGCATTCTCCTGAGAATGGATCACACCTTCTCCGGAAATGCCTTTGCCTCTTTGCAGTTTTTCGGACAGGCGCTGCTGCCGGAGAAGATTCTGTGATTCTTTTCCCCGGCATATTCAAACTGCAGTTCCCAGAACCACCCGTCCTTTGCTTTCAGATTATTACTGCTTTCTTTCCAGGCACCGATCCTGAATTCCCTGAGTCCCTCAGGGAACTCTTCTTTTGTGTACGGGAAGGAAACGGAAGTATCATCAGTCCTTTACTTCTTCTTTCCCGGATTCCTTCTTCAGGATTGCAAGATATTCCCGGTTCCATTCCAGGACTGTTCTTTCATCCGGAAACATGGATGACACATATCCCGGCCGGCTGATCACCTCTTCCAGTTCTCTGATATCCTCTTTGACGAGCCTGATCTCTTCGAGATGGTTTTCTCTGCTTTTTCCCTTCATGTTTGTTTCGTAATAAATGTTCGGACTGATCATCATGATTTGTTTTCCTCCTGATCAGATAGTATCCTGTTTTTCTCCCTCTGCGGTCGCCCCGCGGGCGACAAATCGGCCGTTGGCGGACGTTCGGAGAGTTCGAAAAATGCGGAGGAATTCCTCTTGTTTTCATGATACAGAAAAGAATTCCCTTGCCTTTGACAAAACGATTTTAACCTGTTTTGAAAATCACACAATTTTCCACAATGATTCCATAATTCTGAAACAATCCGTCACTATTATAGAGGCTGTGAAGGAGCTTCTCCCCCCCTTGAGCTCCCGAAGCAATGTTCCCCTAAAATCCCCTTTAGTTAAAAAAACAAGTAAGAGAATACCTCCGTCCGGAGGTGTTTCTCTTTTTCTGAGTTCAGTCTGCTCTCTGAACCCCAAAAATATAATTATCAGGGCATTTGAACTGCAATACAAAGTGAAGACTAATATAATAGAGAGTGGAGGAATATATCTATATATGAATAATAAGAAAGCAGTTGTTCTCGGCGGCGGTGTGCTGGGAACACAGATCGGTCTGATCTGCGCCTTTCATGGCTATGACACCACATTCTGGCTCCGTTCCGAAGGATCCGTCGGACGTACACAGCCCAAGATTGATCGCTACAGCGCTCTGATGCTGGAAGATCTCGCAGCTGCCAAGCCGCTGATCGGCAATCCGATGGGACGGTTCATGTATCCGAAAGGTCTGATCAAGGACTGGGATTCGATGACACCGGAAAAACTCGATGCCCTCTATGAAACCGGCAGGAAGAACATGACTGAAAAGGTGCATATTGAGCTCGACCGGGCCGCAGCTGTCAAAGACGCCTATATCGTCATTGAATCGATGTCCGAAGACCCTCAGGCAAAGATCGATGTCTACACCCAGTTCAAAGATCTTCTCGATCCGGATACCATTCTGGTTACCAACTCCTCAACCCTGCTTCCGAGCATGTTTGCGGAATATACCGGACGTCCGGAGAAGTATCTCTCCCTGCACTTTGCCAACACGATCTGGAAGAACAATACCGCCGAGGTCATGGGCCATGCCGGAACAGGCAAGGAATACTATGATGAGGTAGTGAAGTTTGCCGCAGACATCGGAATGGTTCCGCTGCAGCTGCACAAGGAACAGCCGGGCTATATTCTCAACTCGATGCTGGTGCCGTTCCTCTCCGCCGCTCAGGGGCTCTGGGCAAACGGCGTTGCGGATCCCGAAACCATCGACAAGACATGGCAGCTGGCAACAGGCGCTCCTGCCGGTCCGTTCCAGATTCTCGACATCGTAGGTCTTGAGACAGCGTACAACATCAACCAGATGAAGCCCGCTGCCCAGCAGGAAGGATCGCTTGAGAACCGGGTCGGAAAACTCCTGAAGGAGAAGATCGACAAGGGAGAAACCGGAGTCAATGCCGGCAAGGGATTCTACGATTACACTAAAAAATAAGATTTAAGAACAGCGGCGCAGAATGATCTGCGCCGTTTTCTGTTTCTGCCCCGATCAGGAAAGAGACGAGAGGTTTTTTTCTGCACTGAATGAGGCCGGCTGAGCACCGCCGCAAAGGAAGTTCTCAGGAAAGTTCATCTTTCTCCATCCGGGCGAGATAATTCTGAGCCCGGAAGAGAAGCTCATCCTCGGCGGCAATACCCCTTCTGTTCATATCAACCAGGATGTTTGCGGCCGTTCCGGATATCAGGAAATTATCTTCATCCAGTGCAGCATGGAAATAAACACTGTCTGCTATGCCGAATTTCCCGCATAGTTCCAGAAGATAAAACAGGACATCGATATTCTCTTTGTCTTCCCTCAGCACCTCAGCTCTGAGATCCTCTTCGAAATACAGATTCAATGCCCGGCGTCTCGAATCTTCTTCTTTGAGATATCTGTACCAGCTCACATTCCGCATCGGTTCCTTCCTGATTCCATCCAATACAATCTCATCGGTCAGAACACCGATTCTCTCGCCCAGGGGAATCCATTCACCACGGTTTACGTGTTCGATAATGCTTTCTCTGACGGCTTCTGAATTCAGTATCCTGTCACACTGTTCCAGGCAATAGACTTCCTCCGGAATGACGATGGTTTTCTCTCTGTGCTTTTTGAAACCACGAATGTCTCCCTGTATTCTGGAAAGGCTGTACAGCATGAACTTCGTAATTCTCCTCTGACACAGTTCAAAGAATGCCTTCAGAATTTCATTCACATTCTCCAGCGTTTCATATCCGTTCGCATAGCCTTCTTCGAAGTAACCGCAGATCACACTGCAGAGAATCGAATAATCTTCCTTGGAAAGCTCCGGGTCTTTCATCCGCTCGATCAGACGGCATTTCCTGCTGATCGGAACAGAGGAGTAATAGTATCCCAGAAACGGATCAGTTCCGTTTCTGAAGATCCAATCTTCGATCTCCTTTGTCTCGGGTTCCAGCAATTCCACCGCAGTGACAAGTTCGTATCCGCTGCTGTCCTTCACCAGTTCAAACAGTTTCTGATTTCCGTTTTCCATCCGCTTCACAAGGTCCATCGCCTGCATGGCAAACTCTCCGGAATCCGCATAGATCAGAACAATCTCGTCAGTCTCTGCATCACACTCAAACAGATTCTGATACAGAAATAATCCAAGCTTCACCTCCTCGATCATTTCCGATTCGGTAAGAAGCCGGCGAATAAAAAACAGAAGATCCTCTGTCGCAAGGTCTTCCCTGTTCTCTGTCACATACCGCTCCATTACTTCTGCCATCTGAATAAAACTCGCCCCGTTATGGATCGGGGTGAAACTCAGCTGGTTCAGGGCACCTTCCAGATTGCCGTTTGCGGCGGTAAAGATAACTTCTTTCAATCCGTCACATTCTTCTTCCGGAAGCTTTTCATTCCAGAACGGCACACGGTCCATCATCCCGTCACTGACAAAAATCCCGGTTCCGTTCACACTGAACGTATTCTCTTCAAGACTTTCATCTTCCTGTGAATCCTGCTGTTTCAGAATCCGTTTCAATACTGTCTCCCGCAATAGCTCACCTCCCAAAGACTATCTTTTCATCGCTTTCTTACGGTAGTACTCATCCATGTACTTATGAAGCGAGGTTTTGTATTTCCCGCCGTCATCATAGATATGGCGGTATCCGTATGTCTGTTCAATTTCCTCTTTCACTTTGAGGAAATCACTGCCGTGATTCAGAATTCCCGAACGCTTCTTATCACTTCGGAGTTTCGACAGATCCACGGTATGAATCACCTCATGCATGATCAGAGTTCTGAGATCTGTCTCATACCTTTCATCCAGATCCCGGAATGCGCCGTGAACCCGGATCTGAAACGTGTAATCCAAAACCTCCTTCTCCATCGGATTGCGGCTGCGGTCCTGAACTGCTTTGCAATACGCCAGAGCAGTTCTGCTCCCCGGAGAGAAGGAAATATTTCTGATTTCTCCGACAGGATATCCGAGCTTACTCAGCTCCTGAATGCATTGGTCCATCATCATTTCAAGATCATTATTTGTGAATGTCATGAGCGTATTGTAATTCTTCACATGACAGTAAAAAATAAACTATCAGTTTATCAAAAAAGAAACGTGCCCGGAGTATAAACAGTAAGAGACACGGAGGAGGAATGAATCATGGCAGTAAGACCGGTATTTGAGGTTCTGGACAGAAGCCCGTACTATGCGGAATTCCCGGTGGAATTTCCCTGGCATGCTGGCTTTGCGGTCAGTCAGAAACAGAAGAGCATCACCGAAATCCACAATGCATATCACCGGTTCAAACCGGATCGGAAACTGCTCGAAGTCTCTTCCAAAAGCACGGCAAAGGAAGGCACCGAATTATCCGCATTTCATCTTCTGATCTTTGTGCCGTCCCTGAAGAAATCCGTTCCCGTGGAATGTGCCTTTCAGGCGGGAAAGGTATTCGAGCACGGCGGGCCGTACAGAGATCTTCTCGAAAGCTCTCCAAGAACCGCAAAGAAAGATGAACGTCTGAAGAACTCAGGAAAGATCATCGCCTTCGAATTTGAAGGAGAACGGTTCCCCACAATACCACTGACTTTCTTCTATGACTGGCTCTATATGACGGCATTGATTCAGAATCCACAGAAAGCTGATCTTCTTCTGGATTACCATGCATTTACCGATGTGGAATTCAACCCCGGCAAAAGCATCAACTGCCAGGCAAGAACCGATGCGGTCTTTGTCTCTCTGCATCATCTCGGTCTTCTGGACCACATCACAGCAAAGGAAACCTATTATCAGCTGATCACCGGGGCTTATCATTCTCTTTGATAAAGCTCGTCTTTTCAGAACACCCGGAATCATTTTGACAGAATCAGAACCAATCCATTCATAAAGCATAAACTAAACAGAGATATGGCAAAGGAGGAAAGAGCTATGGAAGAAAACAGAATTCTAACGGATCAGGAGTACGAAGCTTTAACGAAAAAGGTGATTGCCTTCTGTGAAGAGCTGTGGAAGAGAAAAGGATATCCGTTTCTTCTGGATCTTGATATTACGGAGGACCTGAAAGAACGCGGCGGCGCCCTTCGGGAATATCTGAAGTATGTCTTCGATGACTGGAAACAGTCCGGTTATACGAAGACAGGGGGATACGAAATTCTTCCCCTCTGGTATGCATATCCGGATCTCTCCATGGGATCCATCGGATGGAGAATGGGATCCGGAGAATCCTATTCCATGATTTTTTCGGACTATTATGATTCCCTCTCGGAAGAAGGGCAGCAGCGCTACGACAGAAAATATCCGGAGCCTCCCTTTTACAACGAGGAATATCTGGACGAGCACTGGGATGAGATCAGGAAAGTTGCAGAAGAAGCCGGGCTGTAATGCCCCGGTGTATTGACTCAGCAGTCTCTTATAACATTTGTATCCGCACCGCGCCTCATCATTTCTTCCCAAAGCGTAATAGCTCTTATACCACTCTGCGAAGGAACGGAGCCCTTCTCTGATCCCGGTCTTCGGGGTAAAGCCGAAGTCACGTTCAAGCGCTTCTATATCCGCATAAGTCAAGGGAACATCCCCCGGCTGCATCCCAACCAGTTCCCGATGACCTTCAAAATCATAATCCTCTGCAAGCACGCCGGCCCGCACAAGTTCCTCCTGCAGCGTCGAAATGAAATCCAGGAGGTTTTCCGGATGTCCGCTGCCGATGTTGCAGACACGATAAGGAGGAAGCGGGAGGCCGTCCTCTCCGTTCTTCTTTTCGGGGCCCCCTGCATCACGCGGATCATACCTTCCACAACGTCATCCACAAAGGTGAAATCCCGCCTGCAGTCACCGTAGTTGAATATCTTAATTGTGCCGCCGCCGGACAGCGTGTCGGCCGCAGAAAAATAAAACATATCCGGGCGGCCGGCGGGACCGTAGACACTGAAAAAACGGAGTCCGGTTGACGGAATGTTATAGAGCTTGCTGTAGCTGTGTGCGAGAAGTTCATTGCTTTTCTTCGTCGCAGCATACAGGCTCACCGGCTGATCAGTCTTATCATCCGTGGAAAACGGTATCTTCTTGTTTTCCCCATAGACGGAAGAAGAGGAAGCGTACACAAGATGTTCCACAGGGTTTCGGCGGCATGCCTCCAGAATATGAAAGAAACCGATGATGTTGGATTCGATGAAAAGGTCGGGATGTTCGATGCTGTAGCGTACACCCGGCTGCGCAGCCAGGTTGACAACTATCGCGGGTTTGTACTCTCTGAACACATGATCCACCAGTTCCTGATCCGCCAGCGTTCCGCGGATAAATGTATGCTGAACAGGTGAAACCGCAGCGGCTTTCTCGATTTCCCGCAGTCTGTACTCTTTCAGCTTTGGATCATAGTAGTCGTACATGCTGTCAAAGCTGATGATATGACCGGCAGTGAGATCACCCAGCAGCCGTACGACCAGATTTGCTCCGATAAACCCAGGAGAACCGGTGACCAGTATTGTTTTCCCGTTCAGTTCCACATTCAGATTGACCATTTCATTAACTCCATATCCGGGTCTTCAGAAGCCCGTAAGTTTAACCGGCTTTTTTTATCCGCAGAATGTTCCGCACAGTTTCACGTTATTTCCCGGAAACTTTTTCAGCTTGTCTTATAACTATTTGATGATTTTTACAAATAAGTGTACAGGTTCTGTCACTGACCTTTATCCGATATCCGAAACAGCAGATTCAAAACCCCGGTCTAAGCAGTGTCCGAAAGAATACAGAGAGGATGAGCGATGCCGGATCCCTGAATGAAGAATCTCCGGACGGATTGTTTTGTCTTCTTCATCATCGGGTCGCCGTCCTTCACATTTATACTGACGGTTTAATGACAGGCCTCTTCGCGCCGGCTATATTGTGAATACATCACAACCGGCACATCCGGCAAAAGAGACAGAATTCTGATCGCATTAAGGCATGGATGCATGTTCCCCGGAAGAGGTGATGCGTCTGATGCGGATTCCCGGAAAGAATGCATCTTTAGGAAAAAAGGAGGGCGCTATGACATTTACCGAAGACCTCATGAAGGAACAGAGAAAGACCCTGACGGAAAACGGCGCGTATGCGCAGAATACCACCGGCAGTTTTCTGCTCGACCTGTTCGCTATGGGCGGAGCCATGCGTTCCCGCAGTGAATCCGCACTGCGCTGTCTTTTTCACCGCGCCTTTGCGGAAAACAGCGAGCTTGCGCTGAAGCTTGCCTTTTACCTCCGCGATATCCGCGGCGGCCTCGGAGAGCGCCGCACGGGACGGGAGTTTTTCCGGTTCCTGGCCGAAACCTGCCCGGAGGAATTCCGGAAGAATCTCATCCATGTTCCGGAATACGGAAGATGGGATGACCTTCTTGTCTTTTTGAATACCCCTCTTGAAGGGGATGCGGTCACCCTGATTCAGAATCAGCTGAATCAGGACCTTCAGTGCCTGCGGGAGGGCAGGCCTGTTTCGCTTCTTGCCAAGTGGATGCCCGGCGTCAATGCGTCTTCTTCCGCAGTCCGCAAAAACGGCAGGCTTCTTGCCCATAGACTCGGCATGACGGAAAAGACCTACCGCAAGGTGCTTTCTTCTCTGCGCTCCTATCTCAACATCACGGAAAAGAATCTTTCCATGGATACCATGGACTGCATTCGCTATTCCGAAGTCCCTTCCCGGGCGATGAACCGCTACCGGAACGCCTTTGCGAAAAGGGATAATTCCCGTTTCTCACAGTTTCTCTGCGATGTCGAATCCGGCAAAGATGACATTCACAGCGGAACCCTGTTTCCGTATGACATTGCCGAAAAGTACCTTTACGGCAAAACCGGCTATGACAGGGTGCTGGAAGAGCAGTGGAAGGCCCTGCCTGATTTCACGGATGATCAGGACAGGTTTCTTGTCATGGCTGATGTGTCCGGTTCCATGTACGGACGTCCTCTTGCGACATCCGTCGGCCTCGCCCTGTATTTCGCAGAGCGTTCCGAGGGCCCGTTTCACAATCACTTCATGACATTTTCCGCACGCCCGGAACTTGTCGAAGTGACCGGTGATTCCCTTTATGAGCGGATTCATCATGCACAGAACGCAGACTGGGGCTGTAATACCGATCTCTCTGCAGCTCTCGAGCTGATTCTCCGGACTGCCGTTTCAAACGACACCCCGGAAGAAGAGATGCCCACATCTCTTGTCATCATCACCGACATGGAATTCGACTGCTGCAATTCAGGCAGAGATACGCTGTTTGCCGACCACATGAGGAAACGGTTTGCCTGCTTTGGATATACCCTGCCGAACATCGTGTTCTGGAATGTGTCCGCAAGACACTCCACGTTCCATGCCGGCATGGAACACAAAGGAGTTCAGCTGGTGTCCGGACACTCAGCCCGTGTCTTTGCCTCTCTCAGCAGCGGGGTATTCCAGACTCCGTATGACTTCATGATTGAGGTTCTGAGAGGAGAGCGGTATGCCCCCCTCACCCTTTCCGAGCGGTCTCGGAAAAGCGCTGACCGCTTAACCAAGCCACTATCGTTTTAGGCCTTTCGTCCTTGCCCCCTCGAATTTCGAGGAGGTTTTTTGCTTTT
>JAFWCM010000089.1 GCA_017536885.1 Solobacterium sp. | reverse complement strand
CTGATCAGACAGGATTTTCTGTTTTTCAGAAATACGATCTTTGTATTCTTTTCTTTCTTCTGATTTCATGAGCGGAAACGAAGCACCGCAGTCAGGTATTCCGTTTCCTTCAAGGTTATGCGTGTATTTCCGGTTTGTCTCAGTCGCCGAAGCTTACGCCCATGAGCTTGGCTTCCTTGATGATTCTCGCCTTGGGATCGACGGTCTTGAGTTTTCCGGCAACATCGCTCAGCGGAACCTTGACCATTTCTCTGTTCTTATATCCGACCATGAAGCCGTATTCTCCCTTGAGGATCAGGCTGCCGGCTTCCGAACCGAGACGGCTTGCGAACACTCTGTCATAAGCGACCGGAGCGCCGCCGCGCTGTACATGACCCGGAACGGTGACACGGACTTCTCTTCCGGTTCTCTTGCCGATCTGATCTGCGAGTTCATAGGAAACAGACGGATACTTGTAGTTGGCAAGCTTCTTCTTGTATTCCTTCTTCGGAAGCTTCGCATCTTCTTTGGAAATCGCACCTTCCGCAACCGCGATGATGGTAAAGCGATGACCTTCCTTGTCCCGCTTCTCGATGACATCGATGACCTTCTTGATGTCATAGGGAATCTCCGGCAGAAGGATGATATCCGCACCGCCCGCAAGACCTGCGTTGAGCGGCAGCCATCCGACCTTGTGACCCATGACTTCAACAATGAATACGCGGCCGTGGCTGGAAGCGGTGGTATGAATTTCATCAATTGCTCTTGTCGCGATATCCACAGCGGACTGGAATCCGAATGTCATATCGGTGCCCCAGAGATCGTTATCGATGGTCTTGGGAAGCGTGACGACATTCAGACCTTCTTCGCTGAGGAGGTTGGCAGTCTTATGGCTTCCGTTTCCTCCGAGCATGACCAGGCAGTTGAGCTGAAGTTTATAGTAGTTCTGCTTCATCGCAGCTACTTTGTCGAGCCCCTTCTCATCCGGTTCACGGATCGTCTTGAACGGGCACCGGCTGGTTCCGAGCATGGTTCCGCCGACGGTCAGAATATTGGAAAAATCAGATTCCGTAAGGATCCGGAACTTTCCGTAGATCAATCCTTTATAACCGTCCTCAAAGCCGTAAAATTCTACCGGTTCCTTTGAATTCTTTGTGACTGTTTTAAAAACACCGCGCATTGCCGCATTCAGTGCCTGGCAGTCACCGCCGCTCGTAAGCATACCAATTCTAAGCATTATTTCTGTCCTCCTTGACAGTATGACCAAAAGGTTTTTACCTTACTTATTATTAAAATGCAAAGCGCTCTATCATTCAAGGAGAAAATTGCATGAATCCGGGACAGAACAACAAAAAAAGCGGAACCTTCGTTCCGCGATCGGACTCATTAGAACTCCCATACATGCCGGCCTATCCTGAACCATCATTACAGCTTCTGATCCGCCGCTTCCGCGGGGCTCTTACTTCTGCACTTCAACTGAACCAGGATTCTTACGTCGCACGCTTCGATGCTGCTCTGCCTCTCGCCGCAACCGCTTCCGGATTTTGATTCCGTGCGTATTACCGCGTATGCTCAGCGGACCGCTTATGTCACCACGGATTTCCGAACGGATAATCTCTTAACCGCTACTCTGATCCGCGCTTCACCCATAAGCGGCGCTGCGCAATCTGCTGCTTACCGGACCCCTTTGATTGGGGCGCTGTTACTCAGGTCGGATCGGTTACCCGATTTTACCTTACGCTGGGCTTTATGTCCCTTAACATACCGCTTTCACTGCAGCAGCTTCACCTGTTTGGCTTCTCTATTGAGCTCTTTTATATTGCATCATAATTTTCGAAAAACCAATAGGTATTTTATAATTTTTGATTGTTTTACAGTTCTTGTTCTGTTTCCACATTCCATGAGTTTCATGCAACATTCCTCGTCTCTTTGCAAAAAAAAGATTACTATAGTAAATGGTATGAAAAAAGACAACGAACTCAATAGCACGACAGAGAAGCTGAAACCGTATTACGGTCTTATCTTCATCGCTGCCGCGATTGCTCTGAATATTGCAGCCAACCGGTTTGTGACCGCTCTGAACCTTCCCCTGTATCTCGACTGCATCGGAATGATTGTGGTCTCCGCGATCGGCGGGCTGGTGCCCGGGGTGATTGTCGGCTTTCTGTCCAACATCATCAACAGTATCGGCAATCTCGAAAATGCCTATTATACCGTCACCAGTGTACTGATTGCCGGCGCTGCCTACTACTATGCAAAGCACGGCTATTACAAATCCCTTCCCAAAGCACTGCTTACGGCATTTCCGCTGTGCCTGATCGGCGGAGGAACCGGATTGATTCTGACCTTTGCTCTGAGCGGGCTTGGCTATTATGACATGGTCGATACCGGACTTCGATCGGTGTTCAACGTTCATGAGAGTTTCAGAACTTTCCTTTCCACCATCCCGAAGACGATGCTCTATGACTTCATCGACAAGCTGATCACGGTGTTTCTCGCCTGGCTCATCATCAAAGCATTGCCGGAAAAGCTTAAAACCCTGCTTTACCTTCCCGGCTGGCACCAGAGACCGCTGCCGGAAAACGAGATCTATTCCACCGAGAATGTCATTTCAACCCACCGCTCCCTGCGGGTTAAGATCCAGGGCCTGGTGGCCTTCGCGATTCTGTTTGTGGCCGGAGCTTCGATCACCATCTCCCTTGCCCTCTACCGCCAGGCTTCCATCAGGGAACATACGGATCTCGGCAGAGGGGTCGCCAAGCTTGTGGCATCTGTCATCGACGGTGACCGCGTGGAGGAATACATCAGAGACGGGTTCTCGGCCCCAGGCTATGACCGCACGAGAAAAGAACTCGAAAGCATCCGCGAAGCGAGCCACGATATCCTCTTCATCTATGTATACAGGATTCAGGAAGACGGCTGTCATGTCGTCTTCGATCTCGATACCGAAGAGACCCCGGCCGGACTGCCTGGGGAAATCGTGGAATTCGACGAGGCATTCTCTCCCTATCTCCCTTCTCTTCTGAAAGGAGACACCATCGAACCGGTGGTCTCCGATGAAACCTTCGGATGGCTGTTAACCGCCTATGAACCGGTTCGGAATTCGCAGGGAATTACCACGGCATATGCATGCGTGGATATCTCGATGATGGAAGTCGTCGCCCAGATGGTGAGCTTCCTCGCCAAAGTTGTCTCCCTTTTCCTCGGCTTCTTCCTGATGATCATCGCAATCGGCATGTGGATTGCGGAATACAACCTGATCCTGCCGATCAATTCGATGGCGATTGCGGCCAACCGCTTTGCCTACAACAGCGAAGCAGCGCGGGAAGACAGCGTTCAGAAGTTCCGCGACCTCGAGATCAGCACCGGGGACGAAATTGAAAACCTCTACGACTCCTTCTCGATGACGATTGAGGAAACCGTACAGTACATCGCCGATATCCATAAGAAAAGCGGTGAGATCAGCCGCATGCAGAACGGACTGATTCTCGTCCTTGCGGATATGGTGGAGAGCAGAGATAAAAGCACCGGCGATCATGTGCGCAAGACCGCCATGTACTGCCGCATCATTCTCGAACAGCTCAGAAAAGACGGTTTCTACCTCGATCAGCTGACCGATGAATTCGTCCGCGACGTAATCAACTCCGCCCCGCTCCACGATGTCGGCAAGATCAAGGTCAGCGATGCGATTCTCAACAAGCCGGGCAAGCTCACGGATGAGGAATTCGAAATCATGAAGAGCCACACCACCGCCGGCAAGGAGATCATCGAAAGTGCGATGAAGCTTGTCAGCACCAGTTCCGGCTATCTCGCCGAGGCGAAAAACCTCGCTGCCTACCATCACGAAAAATGGAACGGCAAAGGATATCCGGAAGGACTTGCCGGCGAACAGATTCCGCTGTCTGCACGGGTCATGGCTGTCGCCGATGTGTTTGACGCCCTGGTATCCGTACGCAGCTACAAGAAGCCCTTCAGCTTCGAGCAGGCCTGCGACATCATCCGCAAGGATGCGGGAACCCATTTTGATCCCCATGTCGCTAATGCCTTCCTTGAAGTCAAAGAGGAAGCGCGCCGAATCGCCGAAGAGAATCTCGGCGGCAGCCTTCCCGGGGAATACCAGAAAGATGAAAAGGCCTGACGGCCTTTTTCATATCAATCTCAGATGTATCAGGCAGCCGCTTCCGCGGGCGCTGCCTTTTTCTTTCTCTTTTTCTTCTTCCGGTACGCATCGCAGTCATCCAGTGCGCCGTCGTAGGCGATGATCAGAGCGATGCCGATCCAGACGCCGCCGAGGATATCGGTCAGCCAGTGCACGCCGGACAGAAATCTTGTGAGAATTGTTCCGACCATAAGCACGGCGCAGACAATTCTCAGAATCTTCCGGGTTTTGAGGTTTGTCACATAGCGCTGGGTCAGAAGGTAGTAGCTTCCCATGATGATGACCGCAAGCATCGAATGCGAGGACGGGAAGGACGCTTCGACATGTTCATCGCCGGGCATGATCATCGGCCGGTAGTTGATGATGACAATCTCGAAGAAGAGATAGATCACCGCAAACATGAAGTACAGGGCGAAGGTCGCAAGCACCGCCGGATCGGCTTTGTTCAGATGCCGCTTCTTGAAGATGTGAAGCACTCCCGTCACTCCGAAGCAGGCACCGGCGAGAATCACGATATAACCGAGAATCTTTGAGATCGTATAGAAGATCTCATTGAATCCGAGCATATCGTGGACAGCACCGTTGATCGCCGCGAAGCCGACGCTGGTTCCCTCCGGGCCGATCGCCTTCACATCCACTACTTTCAGCAGGATGACAAACACGATCCAGACCGCTGCCACCCCCAAAGCCCAGGTATACTTCTTTTTCATTCCGCACATCCTTTCAGATCCTGATCCCACTGCTCTCTGGTCAGGCAGTTGACATGTCCTTTGCGGATTTCATGCATGAGGGGCACTTCCACCTTCTCGGTGGTCCACTGATAGCGGAAACCGCATTTCTCCTGGACACGTCGGGATCTCTCATTGCCATCATAATACGCACACCAGACTTTTTTCATGTAAAGATCGAGAAAAGCGTGTCTTAACATTTCCTTCACCGCTTCACTCATGAGTCCCCGACCCCAGAACGGTTTTCCGATCCAGTAGCCCAGTTCGCACTCGTCATCCCGATCGGTAAAATCGGTTTTGCCCTTGAGTTTGAGTTCGATCGCTCCGATTGCTTTATTGTCTTCGCGAAGACAGACGGCATAGGCTTCCGGCGCATTGAACACCGTTTCGATGATCCGCCTGCTCTCCTCTTCGCTTTGATGCGGCGGCCAGCCCGCAATCGGGCCCACCGCAGGATCACTTGCGTATAGGTGCAGTGTCCCAGCATCGTTCGGATTCCACTTTCGAAGAATCAGGCGTTTTGTTTTCATTCTGTCTCTCTCCCCTTTTTTTCCTCATAGAAGGAGATATTCCCCTTGCCGTTCTTCTTGACATTATACATCGCAATATCCGCATTGCGGACAAGACCGTTGATATCCATGCGGTCCGTAACGGAATGAATATCCGCACAGCCAATGCTTACGGTAACGTCAATGCCTTCCGCATGACTTCTGTGAATGATCTTCCGTTCCAGAAGCCGCAGGCGGTTCCGGATGTTTTCCGGACTGCCGGGGATGATTCCGATGAATTCATCACCGCCCCAGCGACAGACCTGATGTTCATAGCGAACGGCTTCACACAGGCATTCGGAGACAATCTGAAGCACCCGGTCTCCGGCATTGTGTCCCTTGGTATCGTTGACCTGCTTGAAGTCATCGACATCAAGCATAAACAGGCAGGAGGGATCATAATCCCGGTGGTTGTGATGTACTTTCCACCATTCCAGGAATCCCTCCCGGTTGTAGAGGCCGGTCAGACGGTCCCGGGAAGTCTGCTGGAGTTCCCGCCACATGTGGATCCGCATCCTGGAATCCGCATAGATCAGGACGATGCAGTCCCCTTCATCTTCTCCGGCATCGGGAATGATCAGCTCATCGCCGTCCTGCAGTAAAACGGACTGGCCGGGCTGAAGCAGTTCGCCATGGTAGAGAATACCGTTGGTCGTTTCCAGGGCGGTATAGACCGTCTGTCCTTCATCGGTTTCGAAAATGCCGTGGGTTCTTGAGACAAACCGGTTGGCAATCGCAATATCATTTTCGGATTCTTCCGAATATCTTCCGAACACCTGACGTCCGGCAAGATAAAAATCCCTGATCACTCTGCCGCTCGTGATGAATAAAATCGGCTGCTCAGGTTTATACAGATTAATATCTTCTCCGTCCCAGACTACTTTCAGGAACGATGTGCAATCATCTTTCATACTTCTGTCTTATAACTCTCAAAATAGCGTGGTACTGAACCTGCAGGGCATTTGTGCAAAAACCCCTTTTTCAGGCACGGGAATTATACCACAGTTGATTCGGATGAAAAGTGAAGAAACAGTGAAGTTTTAAAGGAGTTCCAGATTGGAATCCGGGTTTAAAGCATTCGCGCATAGGTATGATATGTTATACTTTTCATACCGAAAGGAGTCAAATCATGAATTCATCCGGAAAATATGCATGGACCGCGACCGTCGGCGAAAAAGGTCAGATTGTGATTCCCAAGCAGGCACGGGACCTCTTCTCCATTCATCCCGGGGATACCCTGCTTCTGCTCGGAGATGAGACCCGCGGGATTGCCATCATGCCGAAAAGCGCCTTTGCGGAACTGTACCAGACCGTCTTCAAAGAGGAAGGAGGAACATCTGAGAAATGAACGAGCGGATTGCCTTTTTCTGCATCCCCGCCCACGGGCATACAAATCCTATGATTCCGGTGGCGGCCGAACTCACAAAGCGCGGTGCCCGGGTCCGCTTTTACTCCTTCGTTCCCTTTGAAGAAAAGATCCGCTCTTCCGGGGCAGAGTTTATCTCCTGCGACCGCTTTCTGGGCGATCTTACCAAAGCGGAAGAAGCAGGTCTCAAACGGGTGTCGGCCGCCGAGATGACCATCCAGGATCTGCGCATCACCAAAGCGATGGACAGTTTTCTTTCTGAAGAGTTTGCGGAGTATCAGCCCCAGGTGATCTATTCCGATTCGGTGTGCTTCTGGGGCAAGCTCAGCGCCGCCAGGCATAAGATCCCGTTGGTGATCTCGACCAGCACCTTTGCCTTCAACGAACTTTCTTGCAGGGATATCAGAAACAGCCCGGCCGAACTGGCGGACCTCGTACTCGGACTGCCGCGGATTTCCAGAGAACTCAAAAGCATGGAAAAGTACGGCTATCACATCAGAAATGCAATGACCCTCATCGCCAGCGGCAACGACACCGATACCGTTGTCTATACCTCAAAAGGCTTTCAGCCCTGTGCCGAAAGCTTCTCGGATCACTATCTCTTCGCGGGGCCGTCCATTCCGAAAGACTTCCCCCTCAAACCGAAGCCGAAGCGTCCCCTGATCTACATCTCGATGGGAACGGTGATCAACGAGCGGCCGGGTTTCTACCGGACCTGCATGCAAGCGCTCGGGGATCTCGATGCGGATATCATCCTCTCCTGCGGAAATGCCGTCGATCCTTCTTCGCTGGAACCCCTGCCCGAAAATTTCCGGGTCTTTCCCTCCGTCGATCAGAAAGACGTGCTTTCCGGGGCATCCCTGTTTCTTTCCCACTGCGGGATGAACAGCGTCTCCGAGAGCCTCTTCTTCGGCGTCCCCCTTATTCTCTTCCCCCAGACGAATGAACAGAAGGCAGTCGCCGCCCGGGTGAAAGAGAGAAATGCCGGGGTGCTTCTGGAAGAGGACAGCGCCGAAGCGATCCGCTCCGCCGCACTGAAGATCCTGAACGTTCAGAGTTATACAGAAGCTGCCCAGGACTGCCGCAGCGAATTTCTTGCCTGCCCCGGCCCCGCCGGTGCCGCGGAGTTTATCCTGCAGGCTCCCCATGCCGGAAACGGCAGGGATCCGCTGAAAGAACTGCGCAATGAGACCGGCAAGGCAATGAGCGCATATTATCTCGGCGATCTGCTTCTGGTTCTTGCGCTGCGCTTTGGTTTGAAGGTAAAGCCGGCATGGCTCTTCGGAGTGCTCGGCCTGCTTGCTTCCCCTCTGCTTCAGAAAAAGCTCATGGACCGCAATTACCGCAAACGCATAAGGTCTTAATCAAAACAATCCCCGGGCCTGCCCGGGGATTTTCTGACTCAGTTCTCTGTCATTTCGGTTTTCATCTTCTGACACGCCTCTTCGAATGCACGCTCATTTCCATAGGAGGCAAAGCTGTACTCCTGCGTTTTGTCATGGTCGCCATTCCAGTAAAGATACAGCCAGGGGCCGTCTCCGCCCGAATCGAGGTTTTCACTGCGGTCCTTGACGGTTCCGCCCTCAAGCAGAGAATAGAAGGTCTTCCACTCTTCTTCACTCAGCTGCTTTTTTCCCGACAGCGTGATGTCGCTTTCGGTAAGCGGCCAGTGATCCCCTTCCCTTGTTTCGTGATAAAACCAATGGGCACCGTTTTCGGTATAGAGCCGGTATCTCTGAAACTCCGGAGGATTGGTTGAGCCGGAGCGAGTGAAATAGAATTCTCTGACCGCCGCTTCCTTCACCTGTTTTCCCACGGTTTTCTTTAAGGAGAACAGGCCGGTTCCGCATCCGCACAAGAGCAGTGACAGCACCGCAGTCATCGCAATCTTCTTCATATCTTCCTCTTTATTCCTTCGGATAGGATTCGAGCACATCGTTGAGTGCCGCAACCAGCTTCTTTCTCGAGAAGCCCGGTTCGATGATATAGGCAGTGCCGTCGAATTCCGCCTCTTTCTCATACGCGGTGCGGATCACTTCATCGGCGATCTCATTGCCCGGGACAAGATAGGTGATGGAAATATCATCGTGGAAGATGGAGATCTGGGCAATCGTCATATCCATGCCGGTTTTCTTCTGGATTTCCGGCATGATCTGCTTCATGCGCTGACAGAGATCCTTCGCTGCTTCCTCATCATAGGCAGACACACAGCCGATCGAGTACTTCAGACTGCCGCCCTCATACTGCTTGGAATCACCGAGATAGATCTCTTCATCGCTGAATCCGGAGTAGTCGTATTTCGCTTTGGTCATCTCCTGGTAGAATCCATTCGGATCCGTGATGCCGGCGAATCTGCTCAGGGACTGAATCGCTTCCAGATCCGCTTCTGTCGTGGCATCCGATTTGCGGTTGGAGGTATCGGAGAGGATCGCACCGAGAAGAAGAGTCGCAATCTTCTTATCATAGTCCACGCCGTAATTCCGGTAGCGAAGCCATACAATCGTCGCCGCTGCACCGATCGGACGGGCATCGTAGATCATCGCATCTCTCGCCGTGATGTCGCCGGTGCCGTGGTGGTCGATGATACTGATGATCCGGGCATCCTGAATGCCTTCCGCCGAATGGAGAACTTCACTGTGATCGACGAGAACCATCATCTTTCCGGCCGCATCTGTCATGATCTCCGGAATCGGCACCCCCGCCTGCTCAAGAAGCCAGGCGGTCTCCTTGCTTATAGGGCCCTGCACCACCGGCACCGCATCATAGCCGAGCTTGTTCAGAAGATCCGCATAGGCGATGGCGCATGCCACCGTATCGGTATCCGGATTTCTGTGGCCGGTCACATAGATTGTCTCTTTAATCTCGCCAAGGCCCTGAAGATCACTTCTTGCCAGGGTGATATTCAGTTCTCTCTCCCGGCGGTATTCTTCCTGAAGACTGAGACGGCCGAGCCAGAAACAGGCACAGAAGCCTGCTGCCACCGCCAGAATGATCAGAATTCCTTTTGTTCCGATTCCGTTTTCCTTATTCATCTCTGTTGTTTCCTTTTCTACCCGTATATAGTACTGCAGAGAGCTTCCCCCGAAAAGCAGAAGACACCTCAGAGAAAAGAGATTCTCTCTTCAGCCGAAGAAGAACCTCTCTTCTTTTTTACAATCGGGCAGTTACCGCTTCCGGTTCTCTTACGGCATCCGGGCTGCCTTCGCTTCCCGCCGCGGCAATCGTAAGCACGGTGCCGACCGGCAGAGCTTCATCAATCGGCCTGCCCCGGAAGAAATCCCAGAAATCTCCCTGATAGAGAGCCCCGGAGGCGATCGCCTTGGCAGAGTCAATCACGCTTCCCCCGCCAACGGCGAGAATGAAATCGATCCCGTTTTCCTTAACGAGGTGAATTCCTTCATAAACCAGAGAACTGCGGGGATTGGGTTTCACGCCGCCAAGCTCCGCATAGAAGAGATCGGCCTCTTCCAGGGACTGACGAACCCTGCCCAGAAGCCCGGAGCGCTCGGCGCTGGCACCGCCGTAATGAATCAGAACTCTCGTTCCGCCGAAGCGCCGGACATAAGCGCCGGCTTGTTTTTCCGTGTCCTTTTCCTATGGCTGTTCGACAAACGCTTTCACTTTGCCCTGGCCTTGCCGTTTGTACAGTTTCATCTTACCGTTGCCGGTCCTCTTTTCTCAACCCATATGCATGCAGGAGAGCATAAAAACAAAGAAGGTTTCCCTTCTTCGTTCGTATTTCAATGATTACTTCATCGCCTTGAGACGGCGGTCGATTTCGGCGATGATCTCAGGATTTTTATAGGGTATGCCATCCGTTCCGTTGACAATGGCAAAGGCAAAATTATCCGCCAGAGTTTCTTCGGGATCGATCGCATAATCCGTATTTCTGCCGAAGACATCCCAGAAATCGGAAGCGTCGTCACTGGTATAGAGCTGATCCGGCGCATCGATCGGAACAAGACCTGTCACCATTTCATCAAAGAAGTTATCCCCCGGCTGTTCAAAGTCCTTTTTCGTGATCAGAACCGCAACGCATTTTTTCTTTTCCTTCCCGATCGTAAATTCCGCATACGCATCACGGTGTTCGACATCGGGGTTGGAGATGATCTGTTCTCTGATTTCCGGTGAAAAGTCCACATCGGTTCCGGTCACGGTAAACCCGATCACATCATACATGGTCTTCCGGAATTCTGGATCATTGCGGGTAAGACAGTGAAACAGCTCATGAGAAAGATAAAACATCAGCGTTTTATAGTTATCCTCTGTGTAACTCAGGGGTTTGCCGCTGAGACGTCCGCCGAGATAGATTTCGGTGCCGAGGGTATACGCGCTGGCATCGCATTCCTCCTTCATGGTTGTTCTGGCAAAGGTGATCTCTTCAGGGATGGGAAGATGATAACCGCGTTCCTTTACGATATCTTCGATCCTCTTCATCGCTTCTTCGATCGCCTTCTTCTCTTCCGCAGTAAACTCACGGACTTCGCCTCTGGCAAATTCCTCGTACTCCGCAAGGGTCGCCCCTTTCTTCTGCATGCGGAAATCGAGATCTTTCTGATTCAGATGATCATAGTAATTCCGGTTTGCCAGCAACATCTCCGCCGCCCGGTTCTGATCCGCAAAGGTATAGGATAATATCTTTAAATCTGCTTTTGCAGAAGTGTGATAAATAATGGTGGTAAAATTGAGTTGGATCTGTAAAGATCCAGCTAATTAATTAGTCAAGCCAGGCGGTTGTGTATTAGTGATTGGTAGTCCTTCACACGACTGTCTGGCTTGAT
>JAFWCM010000088.1 GCA_017536885.1 Solobacterium sp. | reverse complement strand
GCTGGGACTGATCACCGGGCTGGACGGCATCAATGCGATTTCCTCCGCCGTCGGCTGGTTCAACAATGAATCGCCGCTGGATTCCATTCTGCGCAGCGGCAGAGGCGGCGTGCTTGCGGCCGTGCTCGGGGTGATGATTCTTGTGCAGGTGGAGAAATGGATCCGCAAACGGATGCCGGACTCCCTCGACATCGTCTTTACTCCCTTGCTTTCCCTGATCATCTGCGTGATTCCCTATATCTTTGTGATCATGCCGATAACGGGGCTTATCTCCAGCGGACTCTGTGCCGTGGTGGAAGTCATCTGTATGTCGGAGAATGTGCTGGTGCGGATCCTGGCCGGGTATCTCAGTGCCGCGCTGTTTCTGCCGATGGTGGCCATGGGCATGCATCATGGTCTCGTGGCGCTCTATACCGTACAGCTCAATACCCTGGGATATGTAACCCTCTATCCCGCCTTATGCATGGCCGGAGCCGGACAGGTCGGTGCCGCCTGTGCGATCTATCTCAAGGCGAAGAAAGAGAAGGATGAACAGATGATGTCGGTGATCCGCGGTGCGCTTCCGGCCGGAATTCTCGGTGTCGGAGAACCGCTGATCTACGGTGTTACGCTGCCGAAGGGAAGACCGTTTATCACGGCGGGTCTTGGCGCCGGATTCGGCGGTGCGTTTGTGATGGTCATGGAAGTAGCGGCTACGACCTGGGGCCCTTCGGGAATTCTCGGCTGCTTTGTGATGACGGCCGGCCCTCATGGCGCCCTGATGAGTGTGCTCTGCTATTTCATCGGTCTCCTCATTTCCTGTGCAGCTGCGTTTCTGATCACCATGGCGGTGTTAAAACCGGAGACAAACAATGCCTGATTCCCTCGGAAGATCTCTTTACCTCAGCGAAACCGATGAAGCGATGATTCAGTCCATGGATCTTGAAGGCAGGGCGGTATTTCTCTCCCTGCACCGCCAGGAGGAGATGAATGAGCGGTTTGCGGAAGACATGAAGGGGTTTCTGAAGACACTGAACGAAAGACACTGCCGGATTATCGCCGATGTCTCAAAACATACCCTGAAAGCATTTGAGGTCAGGGAAATGAATGAACTCATCGAACTTCTTTCACTTTTCGCGGTGCGGCCGGACTATGGCTTTGAAATCGAAGAGATCAATGAGACCGCGAAGAGGCATACGGTTGTGATCAACGCTTCCACGATGCGGGAAGAAGAACTAAGGAGATTGTCGAACCGACAGAATATCCTGGCGATGCACAACTTCTATCCGCGTCCGGAAACCGGACTCGATGAAGATCAGCTGAAAGAGAAAACAGAGGTGCTTCATTCCCTGGGAATGAAGGCGGCTGCCTTTATCCCCGGCACTGACCCAAAACGCGGACCGCTGAAGGAAGGGCTGCCGACCCTGGAAAATCACCGGTATATTCCGCCGTATGCGGCGCTTGTCGACCTTGTGATTCACTATGACATGGATGAGGTATTTATCGGCGACCCAAAGATCGATCCCGAAGAACTTGCAAGGATGGACCGCTTTCTCGGGGACGGGACGATCGAACTGCCGTGTCAGCTTCTTTCAGGTTATGAATCCCTGTATGATCGGGTCTTTACCTGCCGCATCGATTCTCCTTCTTCTTTGATCCGGGCAGCTGAAAGCCGGGAATACATCATGACAGGCAATACCATCGTGAAGGCAGAACATACCGTACCGAGAGTCCGGGGATCCGTTACGATGGACAACGAAGCCTATCTTCGCTATTGCGGGGAGGTCATGATCACCCGGAAGGACTTCCCGGAAGATGTAAGAGTCAACGTGATCGGAAGGGTAAGTTCCGAATATCTTTCCCTGCTGGACCTTGTCAGAGGCGGATCGCAGTTTGTTCTGAGACAGAAGTAAAAAAGAATCCTCTTCCATCTCCGGATATATTCCGGGGCAGAAGAGGATTTTCTTTCTTTTTCAGAATACCGCCTGGACAAGAACCATGTAGACCACGGTTCCGATCAATACGCTCAGAATGGAATTGCGCTTCAGAAGATAGGAGATACTGACAACCAGGATTCCGATCGCTTCGGGAATTCCGTGGGGGGAAGAAAACAGTGAAACATCCTTAAGGCAATAGATGATAAGCAGTCCCATGGCCGCATAGGGGACCGTCCGGCCAAGGTAGAGAATGACCTCCGGCACCGAGGCCTTTCTTCCAAATATAAGCACTGGCAGGATTCTTGTGGCAAGGGTTGCGGCCCCGATGATCAGAATGATCAGAAAGGCATGAAGTTCCCGGCTCATATCAGAGTTCCCCGCTTTCTTCTGTGTGATTCCTCAGCAGGATCAGGCTCCCCAGAATCAGAATCATCGAGGGGATCAGGAAGACATCCTTCCCGAAAAGAATCCGGCATAACAGCGTACCGAACAGTCCCAAAAGAGAGGGGAGGTGGTTTTTCCTCTCAATCCACTGCTGCAGAAAGACGGTCGTGAAGAGTGCCGTCATCGCAAAGTCAATGCCGGCGGAATTGAATTCGAGAAGACTGCCGAAGAGACCGCCGAGAAAGGAGCCGATCACCCAGGAAGACTGATTGAAGAGGGTGACCAGGAGACGATAGTTGCTGAGGGATACTCCGTCCGGGGTGATGTCGCGGCTGAGCATCGCATAGGACTCATCGCACAGGGCATAGTAGAGATACCACTTC
>JAFWCM010000087.1 GCA_017536885.1 Solobacterium sp. | reverse complement strand
CAGGTGATGCTTGCACTGTCTCTTTCGGGATGCCAAAGCAAACCGGTGACTGCCTCTTCCACCGAATACGGACAGGCAGAGCACTGTCTGATCATTGTGCTCGACGGCTTTTCCGGCAGATATCTTGCAAAACTGGGCAGTCATTCCAATCTCGCAAAATTGTCGGAACAGGGTGCGGCCTGTTTTACTCTCCGCAGTACCTATCCGACGCAGACCTGCACCAATCATGCGGCGATCATGACGGGAGTCAGCGCTGAAAAGCACGGAATCATCGGAAACGACCGGCTTGGGGAAGAGGGCAAAAGCGAAAAGAACATCCAGCCGGAGATGATTCAGGTTCCCACGCTGTTCGAGATCGCCTCACTGCAGAAGAAAAAAACCGCATTTGTCTCCGGGAAGGATGACCTGATCACTCTGTTCTCCCGCGGGCTCGATGTTCCGGTCAGCTATAAGCGGCCTCTTCCGTATCTCACCATTGCCCCGGTGCTGGAAAACAGCGAAGACAACAAGGAGTATTACAGCTACAACATGGCATTGGCCGACTGGGTATTTGACTCTCTCTTTGCGGTGCTGGAAAAGGAGGAACCCGATCTGACCCTTGTCAACATCCAGTCCACTGATTATATCGGTCATCGCTTCGGACCGGATTCCAAAGAGATGGAAAAGTGCCTGAAGGAGGCAGACCGGAAGATCGGGGAACTGGCTGAGAAGATGAAAACATCCGGCATGCTGGAAACTACTGCGGTATTCATCACGGCAGACCACGGCATGACAGAAACCGGCAAAGCCATTCCTCTCCATCGGATCATGAAGGAGGAGTTCCCGGATGCCGGAGCTGTGGTTGACGGAAGAAACGGCTATCTCTGGATCGGCGGCGAAGACAAAGATGCGATGACTGCGTATTTTCAGAATCTCGAAGGGGTCAGAGACATTTTTGAAAACGGATCGGAGAAAGCCAGGGCACTCAGCGTTGATTATGAAGGGGGACCGGATCTCTTCCTTGAGAGTGAGCCGGGATATGTCTTTCTTCCCGAGCCGATGATCTCTCTCTACCATGGCCAGCACGGCTCCAGGGATGACAGTGATGCGATCGTTCCGCTGATCGCTTTCGGAGCCGGTATTCCCAGTGGTGCGGGCATGGAACAGGGAGACCTTCGCTGCATTGCCCCGATGGTATGCACACTCATGGATCTTCCCATGGGGGAATTTGATGTGCAGATGCCGGCTCTTCTGGAAACGCAGGAGCGCACGGTGTTTCGAAAATAAGCATGAAGATCAAAAAGGAGTAAGCGTATGAAAAGTATTTTCCACCGCACGAGTGTGCGCAGATTCAAGGATGACCCGGTCAAGAGCACGGATATCGAATGGCTCCTGCGGGCGGCTATGGCAGCTCCCTCCGCCTGCAACCAGCAGCCATGGGAGTTCTATGTCGTGCGGGATCCGGAGAAGATCAAAGCACTGGCGGGATGTTCTCCCTACAGCGGATGTGCCGCCGGAGCAAAGCTTGTAATTGTGCCGTGCTGCCGGACGGAAGGGCTGATCGCCCCGGCGTACGGGGAGATCGATCTTGCGATCGCCAGTGAGAATATCCTTCTCGAAGCGGACAGCCTCGGGTACGGCGCAGTCTGGCTGGGCATTGCCCCGGAAGAAGAGCGGATGAAGAAAGCAGCCGAAATCCTGGAAATTCCCGAAACCCTGAAGCCGTTCTGTCTGATTCCGGTCGGGGTTCCCGTACAGGAACAGACCCAGGAAAACCGCTTCGATCCTTCCCGCATTCACGAAATCTGAGGGAACGGGAAAAGATCAGGGTATCTCTCTTTGCGGCGTTTCTGCGGTGTTCTGCAGAATGCCGCTTTTTGTGCGGGGCTTGTCATGAAACCTGCATGCATCATAGTAAAGGTGTGCGGGACCTGACCGTATTAATGGTAAGATGGAGCCATAACAGACATGAACGCATGAGCCGGTTTTCTGCGGCACTTCGGTTCATGGATTGACAAAGGAAAAAGGAAGAAGTTGGTCCGTGAGAGGAATGGATCGGAACATGGCAAAGCATGTTCTGTTTCTTCAGTGTTCCTCTGTCAGAAGAAAGACAGGAGAATATTCCATGGGAAGAAATCTCGAGGAGTTTATCATAAAGAATTTTCAGAAGGCGATCGATTACCATGAGATCCAGCCGTTCTATCAGCCGGTGATCCGCACCACCTCCCGGCAGCTCTGCAGTTTTGAGGCGCTTGCCCGCTGGATCGATTCCGATCTCGGCATGATTTATCCGGATGAGTTTATCTCCGTGCTGGAAAAAGAAGGGCTGATCCATCTTCTCGATACCTCAATCCTGCGTCAGGTATGCGCCGAGATCCGCAGTTCCATCGCCAACGGAAAGACGCCGATCCCGGTATCCGTGAACCTCTCCCGTCTCAATTTCACCATCTGTGATATTTTTACGATCTGCGACGGCATCGTCAGCGATTACCATATTCCCCATGACTTTATCTGCTTCGAGATCACCGAAAGCGTGATGGCGGAACAGAAGGACCTCATGACGGGAATTGTGGACCGCTTCCGCTCGGCGGGATATCAGAT
Source organism: Solobacterium sp. (assembly GCA_017536885.1). Taxonomy (GTDB): domain Bacteria; phylum Bacillota_I; class Bacilli_A; order Erysipelotrichales; family Erysipelotrichaceae; genus Bulleidia. The sequence goes on along the minus strand of JAFWCM010000087.1, from coordinate 9,124 downwards.
CTGGATGGATGATTTCGGCAGTGCCTACTCCTCCCTGAACGTTCTCAAGGAGTTTGCCTTCGATGAACTCAAGCTCGATATGAGTTTTCTTCGGCCGTTCAATCTCCGATCCAAGCGGATCGTGACCGCACTGATCCGGATGGCGAAGGTCATCGATCTTCATACCCTGGCCGAGGGCGTGGAGACAGAAGAGCAGTTTGACTATCTTCGCGATACCGGTTGTGAAAAAGTGCAGGGGTATTATTTCGGCAAGCCGATGCCCTATGAGCAGGCTGTCGAAAACATCCTGGCGAAGGGCATTCACATTGAGACTCCCCAGGAGAGGTACTATTACGACGAAATCGGAAAGATCGACTTCCTGAGTGCGGTTCCGTTCATGATGCGGAATGAGTATAACTCGATCGATACGGCAAGACAGCTCAACAGTATTCCCCTGGCGCTGGCGGAGTTTACCGACGACAGTTTCAAGGTGCTGTTTTTCAATACTGCCTTTGAAGAGACCGCCCGCAGTGCCGGCATGTTCACCCGGGTATTTACCCGGGAGATGCTGTGCCAGCCTCAGCCCTATCACATGATCACCAGAAATATTGCCAACCTCATGGATTCGGTCAAGGTGACCGGCGACGGGCGCATGCTGTTTACGATCAACGATGAATACTATGAAATCAAGGCGCGGCGCATGGCGCAGATGGATCACAAGTACTGCGTTCTGATCTCCATCACCAACCTCACCAAGGACACGCAGTCGGAAAAGACGGAGTATCTGGATGATTCGGTAAGACAGCTCTATGCCTTATTTGAGCGCATCACACTGATCAACTACCGGACCGACAGTATCCGTCCGCTCTACACCGATACCAGAGAAGATCTGCTGTCCAACCGGCAGGGCATCGGGGAGCTGGTCGAGGAGTATTCCGTGCGGTATATCTATCCTCCCGACCGCGAAGCCTTTGCCTGCATGTTCGACCCGGAGACGGTGAACACCCGCCTCAAGGAGAGGGGAACCATCAGCTATTCGGAAGTGTTCCGCTCTTACGCAAGACACGGTCAGTATGCATGGAAGGAATACACCCTGCTGAGGATCGATGATGAAAACTATTTTGTGCTGGTTCGCAGCGTCCACGAATACGTGAAGAACCTGATTTCAAAAAACCGGGAAGAGATTCACGGCAGCGGCCCGTATTCCCCGGAAACCCTCTGGAACAATCTCATCAGGTCGGAGATGGTGCGGCTGTTCTGGAAAGACCGCGACCGCCGGTTTCTCGGTGCCAGTCAGGGGTTCCTGGACTTCTACGGGTTTGCCTCAGACCGGGAGATTATCGGAAAGAACGATGAGGAACTCGGCTGGCATGTCCATCCCGATCTCTACATGAATGATGAATACAAGGTGATTCAGGAAGGAACCACCTTCCTGAATGTGCCCGGCAACTGCATGTCGCACGGGGAGAACCACGAGATCCGTGCGAGCAAGACCCCGCTCTATGACAATAACGGCGAGATCACGGGACTGATCGGATATTTCCTCGATGTCAATTCGCTGTCAGTCAATGATCTTCCGGGCATGGAAAGCTCGCGCCGGGATCTGCTTACGGGATTGCTGAACTCGCGGGGAATCGCCGAGGAGGCGGAGTTCTTCGAGGATGAGTATTATCTGCGGGGCACGGACTTTGTCCGCATCCATATCGAGATCAATGATTTCCGGATTCTCAACGAGCAGTACGGATTCGATTTCGGCGATAAGGTGCTGTGTGCCTTCGGCTATGCCCTCAATGAGGGATTCGGAGTCCGCAGTGTCGTCGGCCGCTATGCGGGAAGAAACTTCACGGTATTGCAGCAGGTGGAAAACATGAACGAAGCCCGCAGCCTGCGAAGGAAGATCAAGGATATCGGAAGATCCCTGCGGGAGGTCGACGGCAAGCCGATCACCCTGTATCTTTCCGTCGGCTATGCTCTGTTCTCGGAATTTTTGAACATCGAAGAACAGAACAAGAATGCGGAAATGCGCCTGCATGCGGATGCGGATCAGAGCATCTCGGCAGAGACCAGGGTTGATCACGCTCTGGAGATCTTCTACATGTTTGATGATCTGCCGGTGCCCTATGCGGTATTCCATGTCACGTACGGCGAACACAGCGGCCAGTACGACGCGGTCTTCTTCTACGTCAACCACAAGTATGAGGAGTATTTCGGGCACACCGCCAAAGAGCTGCTCGGCCATACCGTGCGGGATATCTTCCCGTTTCTCGGCGATGAGTGGTATCAGGATGTCAAGAGCGCAGCTCTGGACGGAAACATCGTGGAAGGGGAGTTTGACAACCCTCTGATCGGAAAGCATTTCCGCTTTACCGCCCGTCAGATCATCTATCCCGGCTATTGCGCCATCACCAGCGTCGAGATGCCGAAGGCCGGAGCGAGAAAGGAAATCCTGATTGCGGATGATATCGAAAGCAACCGGGAAATGCTGGGAGATCTGCTCAGCGAAGACTATGAAATCAGCTATGCGCGCGACGGCGCTGAGGCACTGGCCATCCTGGAGAACCGGGGAAAGGATATTTCCCTTTTGATTCTGGATCTCTATATGCCCAAAATGTCCGGCCGCGAGGTGATGGCGAGGATGCAGGCAGACCGGACGCTGAAGTCGATTCCGGTGATCGTGCTGACCGTCGATCAGAAAGCGGAACTGGAATGCCTGAAGATGGGCGCAATGGACTTTATTCCCAAGCCGTATCCGGATATCGAAATCGTCAAAGCCCGCATTGCCAAATGCATTGAGCTTTCACATCGAACCGGATAGGGCAGGTGTTCTGCTTTTTGTGCCAAGGGATCCGATCCGGATCGGAAAGGAAAGAAATGAAACTGGGCTTTGGATTTATGCGCATCCCCCGGCTTGAAGAGGGAAGCGTGAATATGGAACTTCTCAATGAGCTGGTGGATTGCTTTATGCAGAACGGAGGCACCTATTTCGATACCGCCTATAGCTACGGAAAGGACGGAGACAGCGAAACCTCCCTGCGGGATGCGGTGGTAAAGCGGTATCCCCGCAGTGCATATACGGTCGCCACCAAGGTCAATGCCGGAAAAGCAGCCGGTGAGGAACAGGCAAAAGAACAGTTTTACACCTCTCTTTCGCGGCTGGAAACCGGCTGGATCGACTACTATCTTCTCCATGGCGTGCAGATCGCCAATGTGAAGCGATACGAAGACTGGCATCTCTTTGAGTTTCTGAAAGAGAAGAAGGAAGAAGGGCTGATCCGCAATATCGGGTTCTCCTTTCATTCCTCTCCGGAGATGCTGGATGATCTGCTCAGAAGACATCCGGAAACGGATTTCGTTCAGCTTCAGATCAACTACGCCGACTGGAACGATCCCAACATCAATTCGAAAAAATGCTATGAAACCGCAGAGAAATACGGAGTGAAGATCATGGTCATGGAACCCGTCAAAGGCGGGGGACTTGCCGATCCGGGTCCGCGGGTCACAAAGATTCTGAAGGACGCGGATTCCGAAGCCTCCTGCGCTTCCTGGGCGCTTCGCTTTGCGGCATCGCTGGACAGGGTTCATACCGTGCTTTCGGGGATGAACACCATGGAACAGATGAAAGACAATCTCTCAGTCATGAAGGACTTCCGGCCTTTGAGCGAAGCGGAATACCGGGTGATCGAGAAGGCGGCGGATGCCCTGCGGGAAGAGAATTCGATTGCCTGCACGGGATGCCGGTACTGCACGCCGGGATGTCCGATGAATATCTCCATTCCGGAAGTGTTCGCATCGATGAATGAGTATCTCCGCTACCATGACCGCCTGAAATTCCGGCGCAACTACGGAATTGCCGTGCGAAAGGGCAGCGATGCCTCGCAGTGCATTCAATGCGGACAGTGCGAAAACGCATGTCCCCAGCATCTTTCGATCATTCAGTATCTCAGGGATACGCGCAATACATTGGATGAGCTCTTTCCCGAAGAAAAGTAAGCAGGGAAGTGAAACGGCCGCTGAGGAAATCTCAGCGGCTGCAGTTTCAGTCAATCGTAAAGCACTCTGGATCTTGGCTGGATTCAGAGTTTTTTATCGGCTAAGAACCAGGCGGAGTTCCGCTCTGTGTAAAGAATGCGGTGCTGAAAAGCGAATTCTTCGTCATTTCATTTTCTGCCTGCTATAATGGCGCCATGAAAAAACAGAAAAGAAGATATTCCGGAATACGGGCTCTGCCGTTTCTCTGGATGATGGTATTAACGCTGCTGATTACAGGATGTTCCGGCTCCTCTGAACAGCCGGTTTCATCGTCTGATCAGAACAAGGCGATCAGTCCCGGAAACAAGAGTGAGTGGACCATCATGTTTTACCTGTGCGGAACGGATCTTGAATCCATCAATGGATATGCATCGGACAACATCTATGAAATACTGAATGCAGAGATGGGAGACAAAGTGAACTTCCTGATTGAAACCGGCGGTACGGATACCTGGTGGTCAGATGAAATTTCGAGTGACGAACTGCAGAGATTTCATGTCAAAGACCATAAGCTTCATGAGGATATGAGTCTGGACCTTGCCTCCATGGGAGAGCCATCCACGCTGTCTTCCTTTATTCGCTGGGGAACGGAGAACTGGCCGGCAGAGAAATACATGATCATTCTCTGGGATCACGGCGGAGGATCGACGAGCGGAATCTGCTCGGATGAGCTGTTTGGTGATTATCTTACGCTGAAGGAACTGAAAACGGCGGTCACCGAGGCGAATGTGCCGATTGAACTGGTCGGGATGGATGCGTGCCTGATGGCGACGCTTGAAACTGCGGAAACATTTCAGGGCCGCGGTCATTACATGGTTGCGTCGGAAGAAACGATTCCCGGAACCGGCTGGGCATATGATGCGTTTTTGAATCAGCTTGGCAAAAAACCGGGAATGGACGGAAAAGCCCTCGGAACCATCATTGTTGACACTTATTTTGAGAAGCTGAAGAAACTGGATTACGGGCAGGAAGAGACCCTGTCACTGACAGACCTGACCAAAGTTCCTCTGCTGTCTGCTTCCTTCCGGGATCTGAGCAATGAACTGGTGCTCTCCACCCAGAATTATGAATCCATGAACAGAATCACAAGAGGGGCAAGGAAGGCGGAGAACTTCGGGTCAAACAATGACTACGACGGGTATTCCAACATGGTTGACCTCGGAAGTCTTCTGGACAATACCAGAGAAGAGCTTCATCAGGCGGATAAGGTGAAAAAAGCACTGAAGGATGCTGTGGTCTATGAGAAGCACGGAGAGTACCGCACCAATGCGAACGGTCTTTCCGTGATGTATCCTCTCTATCTCGATCAGGAAACGATAGAACTCTATTCCACAGCTACCGATAACAAGGCGTATCTGAAGTATCTTTCCATCCTGGACAATAACTATGACTCCGATGAATGGGTCAATTCCTGGATGGAAGAGCTGGGAAACGGCGTGAAACCCGGTGAATATGACAGCTACTTCGACAGCGGAATCGGTGACGGCGGGTATGAGTATGAATATGATCAGGATGCGATCAACGGACTTCACAATCTGAACCCGGTTCAGGAAAGTGACTATGCGATCAGATATAAAACCTATATCGATGAGGACGGTTACTATACCCTGGAGATCACTTCCGGCCTTGAGGCCGTAGCCAATGTCTACTACGATTTCTGCATGAGTCTTGATGAGGAGGGGTATCTGGTCCTGGGGAAAGGATCCGATATCGAATCGGATTATGAGAACGGTATCTTCTCGGATAACTTCCGCGGTGTATGGCTCGGATTTGATGATCATCTGGTCTATGCGGAGGTGATCGAAGAGACCGAGCAGTATACCCTGTATTCCATTCCGGTCATGTATAACGACAAACGCTGCCTGATCAAAGCCGCATATGATTATGATAAAGGCGAATACGTAGTGCTCGGGATGTATGAAGGCTTTGATCCGAAAACCGGCATGCTTTCGAGAATGGTCAAAAATCTCGAACCCGGAGATCATCTGGGAATTGTGTTCCCGCTCTATACGTGGGAGGAAGACAGCGAAGTTGACGGAGAATATGTTCTGGATGAAATCACCTGGACAAAGGATACAGTATTCCATGAAGTGGAGCTGGAGGACGGAGAATACTTCTATAACTATGTGATTGAAGATGTTCACGGAAATGTCGAATTTACCGGTGATGCCATCGCGGAACTCTACGATGGAGACATTACGTTCTATCAGCTGGATTAAAGAGAAAATTGTCTGAAAACGCAGAGAAAAAGCAAATCCAAAGTATTCCGGATTTGCTTTTATTATGAGAAGATCGGTTTTACTGCACCTCTGAAGCCGGAACAAGTTCGATCGTAACGGTTCCTGTCGCCTTCTTTCCGCAGGTGACTTTGAGCATGTAATCCCCGGGGGTGATCTCCTGTCTGTGCGTTTCATTGCCCCTGGCATTGAAAGATATGAGCGAGGAGGCAGAGAGATCAATCTGAAGATCTCCCTTTTCAAGCTGTGAGGTGATCACAACGGCCTCTCCCTCTTCTGCGGACAGGGTGCCGACAGCGAAGAAATCTCCCGGATCCGCATTGACAGCGGATACCACCATCCGCTTTGCGGTGTTCTCTTTCATGGTGAGTTCCGATTTTCCGCAGGCGGAAAGAAACAGAACAGAGACCAGGAAGAATGCGGCTGCTGTAAGGAATTTCTTCATTTGTGAACGGATTCCCCGTAATCTTTCTCGTAAGAATCGATTTCGGCATTGGCTTCCGCAAGCGCAAGATCCGCTTCCAGCATGTATGCCTCGGCAAGCTGTGAGCAGTCGTCCGCATAGTCGAGAAGATTGTTGATGTAGAGAGCACGGTCTTCCTTATCCATCTCCGCGAGATGTTTTGCAAGTCTTGCCTTGTACTCATTGACATCCATCTGTGCTTTGAGAAGGGCGGCGTTTCTCTTTCCGTCACCGTATTCCTTCGCAAGGGTTACATTTTCTTTTGCGGCTTCGAGATCTCCGCGAAGATCGGCGGTATCTTCTTTTGCCTGTATCTCCAGCACCATTCTGGCTACGTCCGCGTTTCTGCTGAATTCATTGATTTCGTCTTCCAGGCGGCTGATGGTCTTTTCGTTAAATGCTTTAATTCTGGCATTGGCCTCATCTACGGAAGCACTGAGTTCTTTTTCCTGTTCCCCGGCATCAGACCGGATCATAGAGCGTACGGAACTGATTCTTTCCTGCAGGTCCTTCAGCTGGCATTGAAGCTGTTCTTTCTTTTCGGTTGTGTCCATGTGCTATTCACTCCTTTTCAGTTTCCCATAATAGTAGCACTGCCGGGCAGGGCATATACTGCCTTTCTGCCCCGGAGAGGAAGAAGACCCGGATTTAATCTCTCCGACAAATCGGCAAACGAAACGTAATATAATGGAATCATCCGAAAGGACGGAAACAATCATGAAAATAACATCTATTGCAAAACGGATTCTGATTCTCGCAGCGTTGTTTCTGTTAGCGGCCTGCAGCCCGGGCGATCACATGATCGGACCGCGGAGTGAGGACGCCTGGAAGGAGCACAGGAAACAGCAGGAAGAACTGAAGGAGACCTGGGGAAATACGGAGATCTATGCCTATATCCAGACGATCCAGGAGGATCTTCAGAACGTCAATGCCAATGTGGTCTTCAAAGAGGAGTTTTCCACGACGACGGAAAGCAAGGAACTGGATGCTCTGAAGAAACTGTATGAAGACATGCATTACAAAGATGAGATCTCCCTGGACGAGTTTCTTGCCAAACTGGAAGATTCGTCTCTTCGCTATGCGACGGGAGGAGAGACGGAGCTGCAGAGCATTACGGACAACGGGGACGGCAGTTATAAAGTGGATCTGGACTACTATATAAATGTGGATTCCCTGATGCGGGTAATCATCACGGTCCGCAAGGAGAGCGACGGCTCTTTCCATACCGAATTTAAGTGATTGAACAACCCGATCCTTACCATGACAAGCGCTTTCGGGCGCTTTTTATGATCTTCGAAAGAGGAGATTCTTCCCGGTAATGCATGTACATCCAATGAAAGAAATCAGCCGGGAGAAAGGGGAATCTGCAAGAGGGAGAAGAGGTAAGCGATTACATCTTCCAAACCGGAAGAAACTGATCTGTTTCACCTTCCCAAAGAGAAAAACGGTGCTACAATGCAGTACTTGCAGGGAGAAGAAAACGAATATGAAAAAGCAGTTCAGATATATATTGAGCGGCCTGCTGGCGGTATCACTCTTTGCGGGATGTGCCGGCAGCGAAAAGACAGCTGAGGAAACGCCGGAGGCAACACCGGAGGTCATAGCGAAATCGATCGAACCCGCTTCTGCCTCATCCAATGCATCAGCGGAGGTGGTGGAATACACACCGGTGGATGTGAACTCTGTTTCCTATGAGATGCTGCAGAATTATGCTGGCGATCTTCGCGCCTATCTCGATCAGCTCACAGATTTCTATCAGGACGGGCGCATTCCGAAATCCAAAGAACTGGAAGACTACTTCGCGGAGCTTTATGAATCTCTTGATAAGATAGAAGAGATCAAACCGAATGAGATCACTGAAGAAGACTGCCGGAAGCTGATTGAAGAACTCAGGCAAACCGAAAAGGATCTCGATGACTGCCTGGATGAAATGAATTACATGGCAGAAGATGCCCCGACCCAGGAAACCCTGGATACCGTCAGATTCAACTATCAGGCCCTGATTGGGATCTACAATGACCTGGCCGCATATTTCTCACAGGACGGCGCACCCATGGACGCAGATCAGAGGCTGGCGATGAATGAAGCGAGAAGGCGTGTCGATGCCTATGATGATATCTATTTCGACGGGATCACTTCCGAAAAACGGCTGAACGAGTATAACGAAATGATTCTGGAAGACATCGATTTTCTCGGCGATATCGGCAAAACCATCTGAGAACCTCAAATGAGGATGATCATCGTAAACTGATCCCGATGGCAAGGACTTATTTTTGACAATTCATGAATTATTAACTGCAGTGGATTTTTTCCCGAATTTCGAGGAGATATGCCCTGCAGTTTTTGTGTGCTGAGGAGACTATGAATTCAATCAGGCATGAGAAAAGAATCCTTGCCAAAGGATCATGATATCCAT
>JAFWCM010000086.1 GCA_017536885.1 Solobacterium sp. | reverse complement strand
TTCGGAAATTGAAGTATACAAAAAATTGCGTGAACTTACTGAAGCTCAGCGCAATAATGTTTTTGAAACAATAAATTTATATTGGGAATCAAATAATCAATTGTGATGAAATTGTGAAATCACGTCTCTTAAAGGAGAGACATTTTCAGTAATGCTTCAAGCGAGAATTAATATGCTTCATAGCACTATCGTATCATCGCGAAACGGGAGATATGCTTTCTCTGCCCAGAGGAATCGTTTTCTTTTTCCCACCGGCGATATAATGTTATGGATATGAAAAAAAAGGATAAAACCCGTCTGCTGATTGCCGGTCTGCTTGTGTTGACCGACCTTGCCGCAATGGCCCTGTTTCATCGCTTTCCCTCCTTCTTTTTTCCTGCCTACCGCATGATCTCCAAGTACTGGGCCATAGGTCTTTCGACGCTGTTTTCCTTTTCTCCCATCGCCGTATGGGATATAGCCCTGCCGATCCTTGCGGTTCTGTTTGTTTTCACTCTGATCGATTCGATCAATGCCCGTCGCTTTCTCTCCTGGCTTTCCTATCTTCTTCTCATCCTTTCCCTGGTTCTAAGCGAAGTGATCCTGGGATGGATGTTGAATCATTATGGGCCGGGACTTGCAGAGGATCTCGGGTATGAAGTGACAATGTATGACAGTGATGTGCTGTATGAAACCTGCGAATACTTTCTGAAGGAAGCTTCCCGGTATGCATTACAGATGGAGAGGGATCACGACGGCCATCTTAAGAGACAGAATTTCTTTGAGCTCGCTTCGATTGCCGGGGCTTCCTATGAAACGATCGGAAAAGAAAATCCGGCCCTCTTCGGATCGAAGATGCCGGTCAAGAACCTTTCAGTAATCGGAGAATATCTGATGTACAACGGAATCATCGGGATGTACATGCCGGTCACCGGCGAAGCGGGAGTTCCCGCAACTGTCCCTTCGGCGTCCATGCCGTTTACCATGGCGCATGAAGCGGCTCACCGGCTCGGCATCGCCAGCGAAGAGGAGGCCAACTTCGCGGCATTCCTTGCCTGCATGGCAAATGAGGATCTCCGCTTTCTTTACAGCGGATATTATTCCGCCTTCTCTTACTGTTATTCCTCCCTGTATTCCGTCAATCCTGACAAATGCAGGGACCTCATTTCCGAACATGCACAGACAGAAGGTCTTTCCCTTCTGCTTTCCGACCGCAGAGATACCTCTCTGATCTATGACTCCTATGAATCCCCGCTCCATGAAATCTCCGATGAGATCAATGACACCTATCTCAAGACGTTTTCCCAGGAAAGCGGAATTCAGTCCTACGGCGAAGTCACCGATGACCTGATCGCCTGGTATAAGGCAAAGAAGACAGAACAACCCTGAAGTCAGAACGGCAGATCATCGTCAGAATCAAAGACATATTCCGGAACCCATACAACTTCCTTCAGTTCTGCGATTTTCTCCTTCAGTTCTTCCTTCAGATTTCCATGCGCGATATCAGGATCTCTGATTCCTGTGACAGAAAGTCCCAGATCAAGTTCTTCTGCAAGTTCTGTGACTGTCTTCAGCAGTTCCATATCCCACACTTCAAAATCCATGCATTCACTGTCCCAGCAGCTGACGAACGTTCCGCCCTGCGTCTCAATGCATGCATAACGCAGTTTCATAAGCCGCTTCAGTTCCTCAAATGAAGGGTTTACGAGCGGTTCTTCTTCATCACACCAGCTAACCTCAATCGGCCGCAGTCTGCTCAGCCGGAAGATCAGCTCCACCCATCTGCCGCGCCGAATTCTCTTCTCTTTTTTCGGGATACCGTATTCCAACCAGATCAGAGCCTTTGGATGATCGTCTCTTACAAGAGTGATCAGGCAGTCAGTTACCATCATCACAGCATCCTCCGTTCTCTTTCGTTCCGCGAGGTTTTATTTTTTTGTTCTCATAGATCTTTTTCATCGCCGAACATCGAATTGATCAGAAACATCATACCCGAAAGGGGTATGATATACAGGACAAAGGATGAAATAAGAGACCTGAAACAAACCTTCCCCGGGAAAGCCTGCCAAGCGTCACATGGATCGCAAACGATCTGAACCGTACGACTGGAGAGAAACTGCGGACTAAGATCTGCCGATTCCCGAAGGGCATCCCGGGAGATCAGTAATCGTAAAAAAAGGAGAATATCATGAGCTTCAGAAGAAAAGGAACAGTACTGCTTGCGGCAATCGCTGCGGCATCCCTCTTTGCCTGCAGCGGCAAAAATGAAGCCGCGCCGGCAGAGGAAGAAAGCAGCTCTCTTGTCAGAACTCTGAAGACAAGCCAGGGCGACATGCGTTATATCCGCTTCGGAAATCCGGAAGGAGATCCGTTTGTGATCCTGCCGGGCGTTTCCCTCCGCAGCGTGATGAATTCCGCGGAAGCGATCAAAGACGCCTATGATCTGTTCGCGGAAGACTACGATGTCTATGTCTTTGACCGGCTGAGTGTCTTTCCGGAAGGATATGATGTCAATGCGATGGCAGCGTCAGCACTGGAAGCGATGGATCAGCTCAGCCTCTCTGACGCCACGCTCATGGGTGTTTCCCAGGGCGGCATGATGGCTATGATCATGGCACTCATTGCCCCGGAAAAAATCGAAGCGCTGATCCTCTGTTCCACCGCCGCATCTTTGAAATACGCAGATCCGGCTGTCTTTGAAGAATGGACGCGCCTTGCGGAAGAGAAAAACGGCCCCGGACTCATGGAGTCCTTCGGCAGATTTGTCTACAGCCCGGACTTCTTCAATACTTACAAAGATGTCATCATCGCCCAAGGAAATGATGTCAGCGATCTCGAGTTTAAAAACTTTCTGATTTCCATGAAGGGCATGGAAGGGTTTGACATCACCGACCGGCTGAGCCGGATTTCCTGTCCGGTATTCGTGCTGGGAGCGGGAGAAGACAAGGTTCTCGGTGCCCAGGCATCGGTGGATCTCATGAACACACTGGGATGTGAAGGCTATATCTACGAAGGCAAGGGGCACGGCGTATTCGATGAAGCACCCGACTACCGCCCAAGAATCAAAGAGTTTCTGGACCGCATTCAGTAAGAGTGACCGACCGGCAGATGCCGGCCGGTTTTTTGTATTCCTTCTGTTTTCTGTCTTATCTCTCTGCCTTCAGCGAAGTCATGCGTGAATGTTTCGTTCAGTCAAATTTCGAATAGTCCAGATATGCGCCTTTCATCGGGCTCGCCGCCAGTTCACTGAACAGCCGCAGCACCCCGTTCCGGCACTTCCGCTTTCGCGGCTTCCAGGCTTTGCGGCGCCTGGCAAGAATGGCTTCGATCTCTTCCGCAGAGCAAAGAGTTCCATCGACTCCGACGATATTGAGTTTTCTTTCCGGAACATCGATTTCGATGAGATCTCCCGGTTCGACTAGTGCGATCGGACCTCCGGCCTGTGCTTCGGGACTGCAGTGACCGATCACGGGACCCGTCGATGCTCCGGAAAATCTTCCGTCTGTTATCAATGCGATCGATCTGCCCAGTTCCCTGTCGGAGCTGATCGCTTCCGTGGTATAGAACATCTCCGGCATTCCGCTGCCCTGCGGTCCTTCATAGCGGATCAGCACGGCATCCCCCGGTTCGACCTCATGATGAAGCACAGCATGAAGGCACTCTTCTTCGCTGTCAAAGGGCCGCGCTCTCAGCACCGCTTTCATCATTTCCTTCGGACATGCGGTATGTTTGATCACTGCTCCTTCGGGCGCAAGATTTCCTTTCAGAACTGCAACGCTGCCCTCTGTTCCGATCGCCCGGTCATAGGGTCGGATGATGTCTTCCTTGGATACGGCAATCCCATAGCGGTTCCCCAGGGAGTTCAGTTCTTTTTCGCACCGCTCATAATAGCCGCTTTCTTTCAGTTCCCGCAGATTCTCTTTCAGCGTCTTTCCGGTCACTGTCATGACATCGAGATGAAGAAAGGAACGGATCTCCTCCATGACTGCGGGCACCCCGCCGGCAGAATGGAAGAATTCAGCCGGCCAGGTTCCGGCCGGACGGATATTCAGAAGATAATGAGCGCCGCGGTGCAGGCGGTCAAAGGTATCGCCGTCAATCTCCAGTCCGTATTCATGGGCAATCGCGGGAAGATGAAGCAGGGTATTGGTGCTTCCGGAAATCGCCGCATGAACCAGAATCGCATTCTCGATCGATTCCATCGTCACGATATCCGAAGGCTTTAGTCCTTCCCTTGCAAGTTCCACCGCGCGCTTACCGGCCCGATAAGCCATGGCTTTGATCTCTTCTCCGGAAGAGGGAAGCAATGCGCTGCCGGGCAGGGCAAGGCCCAGTGCCTCCGCCATGATCTGCATCGTCGAAGCGGTGCCGATAAAACTGCAGGATCCGCATCCCGGACATGCATTCTCCTTTGCCCACCGCAGGGTTTCGGCGTCGATTTCCCCGCGTTCATACCGGGCACTGTACATGCCGAGCTGTTCCAGCGTCAGCATCTTCGGACCTGCACGCATGACGCCGCCGGGAATCACCAGGGAAGGAAGGCAAAGTCTTGCCATGCCCATGAGATTTCCGGGGAGTCCCTTGTCACAGCCGGCGATGAACACCCCGCCGTCAAACGCCGTCGCGCCGCCGTGGATTTCGATCATGTTTGCGATCATCTCCCGGCTTGCCAGGGAATAGTTGATTCCGTCGGTTCCCTGGCTTTCGCCGTCACAGATATCCGTGCACATATATCTCGCGCCTAATCCACCGGCATCGGCGATCCCGCGCTTTGCCTCTTCGGCAAGCACGGAAAGATGCACACTGCCGGGATGGCTGTCCCCGGCGGTGCTTTCGATGATGATCTGGGGTTTTTCCAGATCCTCCCGCTTCCATCCGCTGCCGAGGCGAAGCGGATCGAGCTCAGGGGCGATTTTTCTCATTTTCTGACTGTTCAGTTCCATTCTGTTTTCTCTGAGCGCTCAGACACTCGTTCTCCTATCCTCCATGGTAGTACAGATCATGAAAAAGGCATCTCTGTCATTTCCGAACGTTCTGTTTTTCAGATAACGCATGACAATGCGTGAATGCCTTTTTACTCATTGGAAACCCGTCACCTTCCGGCAGGGATGAAAGCTGTTGTATGTTAAGAAAAAAAAAGCGAGGATAACAATGTCAGGATTTCTTCCCGTAAAGAGACAGGAAATGCTTGATCTCGGTCTTGACCGGATGGATTTTGTTTATGTGTGCGGAGATGCCTATGTGGATCACTCCAATTTCGGCATGGCCATTATCACAAGAGTGCTTGAAGCCAACGGATATACGGTGGGAATTATCGCCCAGCCGGACTGGCGCAAACCCGAAAGCATCACCGAATTCGGCGAGCCGAGACTTGCCTTTCTCGTCTCCGCGGGAAACATGGACTCCATGGT
>JAFWCM010000085.1 GCA_017536885.1 Solobacterium sp. | reverse complement strand
GAGATCGCAGAGATCCGCATATTCGTTTCCGTATTTGACGAACATGCCGGCGATGAATACCGATTCGGCAACCGGTCCTTCGGACGGTCCGAAGGTCTGGAAGCTCTCGCCCGGATGAGCGCTGAAGCAGTTGAGGTTCAGGCAGTCATTCCAGTCCGCCCGGCCGATCAGCGGCAGGTTATGCGGACCCTTGTGGTTTACGATGTAGTCGAAGGAGCGCTTCAGATGTTCCATCAGAGGCTGAGCCACGGAGACATCGTTATCGAAGGGGACCATTTCCTCAAGAATCGAGGTATCGCCCGTTTCTCTTACATAGGCGCTGGTTCCGGCAATGAGCCAGAGCGGGTCATCGTTGAATCCGCTTCCGATATCGGAGTTGCCTTTCTTTGTCAGCGGCTGATACTGATGGTATGCGCTGCCGTTTTCGAACTGGGTGCTTGCGATATCGATGATGCGCTCTCTTGCCCGGTCGGGAATCATATGCACGAAGCCGAGCAGATCCTGGTTGGAATCACGGAAACCCATGCCTCTGCCGATGCCGGATTCATAGTAGGATGCGGAACGGCTGAAGTTGAAGGTGACCATGCACTGATACTGGTTCCAGATGTTGACCATCCGGTTGACCTTTTCATCCTTTGTTTCAACATGGTAGTTGCTGAGAAGGTCGGTCCAGAAATCCTTAAGCTCCTGAAGGGCGGCGTCAACCTGCTCTTCGCTCTTGTACCGATCCAGCATGGCCCATGCCTTGTCCTTCTTGACGATGCCGTAGCTCTCCCATTTGTCGTCATCCGGATTCTCAATATATCCGAGCACGAACACGAAGGTTCTGGATGCACCGGGTTCGAGGGTGACGTTGAGCTGATGGGCAGCGATCGGCGACCAGCCGGACGCTACGGAATCGGTGCACTGTCCGTTGATCACAGCGTCGGGATGATCCGGGCCGTTGTAGAAGCCGAGGAACTGATCCCTGGCGGTATCGAATCCGTCGACTTCGGCGTTGACGGAATAGATCGCATAGTGATTGCGGCGCTCGCGGTATTCGGTCTTATGGAAGATGGTGCTGCCGATGACTTCGACTTCACCGGTGGAGAGATTTCTCTGGAAGTTTCTCTCATCATCGTCCGCATTCCAGAGACACCATTCCACATAGGAGAAGAGTTTGAGATCCTTTCTGGTGCTTCCGGTATTGGTCAGCGTGACTTTCTGCACTTCGCAGGCGTCATTCAGCGGTACAAGGGTGACAACTTTCGCTTCGACATCGTTTTTCTTTCCGGTGAAGATGCTGTAACCCATGCCATGACGGCATTCATAGGCATCGAGCTTGGTGCGCACCGGCTGCCAGCCGGGATTCCAGATCGTATCTCCGTCCTTGATGAAGAAGTACTTTCCGTTGTTATCATAAGGAACATTGTTATAACGGTAGCGCGTGATTCTGAGCAGCTTGGCATCCTTGTAGAATGTATAGCCGCCCATGGTATTCGAGATCAGTGAGAAGAAATCCTTATTGCCGAGGTAGTTGATCCAGGGCAGGGGTGTCTTCGGAGTAGTGATGACATATTCTCGATTGCTGTCATCGAAGTAACCGTACTTGATAAGTCTGTCCTCCTTTTTCAGTGTATTTGAACTTACTGGTACAAAGATGATTCTCCGTGTCACACAGGACTGTATAACCTTGATTTATCATTCTTTCCTGAAGAAAACAAGATACCCGAAAAAAAGTTCTGAGGGATGAAAAAAGCTGAAAACCGGCATAAAATCGCGAATTGAAACGTTTACAATACGCGAAAAATTTTTTGCTGTCAAGTGATTTTTTGTGAAATTTTGATAAAAACGCTTGCATTTTGAAATGTTAGGGGTTACATTTTCATTGTCGAAGCAAAAAGGTCCTACAAATACATCGGACGAATCTGATCATCCGCATGATTCACTGGTACGAAGTTCATGGGGGTGAAGCTTCGGCAGACAGTATCTGGATTCTGTAAATCCAGACCAAACACAGGGCTATAAGGGAGGAAAGAAACAAATGAAAAAAGTAGCAAGTGTTTTACTCTCCACGCTGATGGCTGCCAGTCTTGCGGCATGCGGACAGAGCACATCGGCTGGAACACCCGCGGCAACAGCAGCTCCGGCAGCAACTGAGGCTCCTGCAGCTACAGCAGCGGCAGAACCGACAGCGGCACCGGCAAGCGAAGAAGGCAAAGTTCTCAACATCTACTGCTGGAACGAAGAGTTCAAGAGCCGTCTGGAAGATCATTATCCTGGCTATGAAAAGGTTGATGCAACCACAGGTAAGATCGGCGATGTCACAGTGAAGTTCACAATCACTCCGTCCACCGACAACGCTTATCAGAACAAGCTTGATGAAGCACTTCCTGCAAACGCATCCGCAGCAGCTGACGACAAGGTTGACATCTTCCTGGTCGAAGCTGACTATGCACTCAAATATACAGGCGCGAATCCTGCCGTTGCACTCGATGTCAAGGCAGACCTCGGCCTCACAGACGCTGATCTCGCAAATCAGTATCAGTACACGAAGGATGTTGTCACCGCTGACGGCGTTCTCCGCGGTGTTTCCTGGCAGGGATGCCCGGGCGTTCTGATTTACAACCGTGCAGCTGCGAAGGAAGTATTCGGTGACGATGCTCCGGAAACCGTTCAGGAAAAGGTTAAGGACTGGGCCGCATTCAACGCTGCAGCCAAAGAACTCAACGCAAAAGGCTACACCATCACTTCCACTGTCAACGATGCTTACCGTGTATACTCCAACAACGTCACTTCCAAGTGGGTTGAAGACGGCAAGATCAACATCGACCCGAACATCATGAAGTGGGTTGAAGATTCCAAGGCTCTCGTAGACGCTGGCTACACAACAACTGCTGAACTCTGGAGCGATGACTGGAACAAGGGCTTCTATCCGGAAGGAAAAGTATTCTGCTACTTCGGTCCGGCTTGGCTGATCAACTTCTCCATGAAGTCTGACGACGCTGCTTCCATCGCTGCTCAGGGCGGATGGGGCGCAACCGAAGGTCCTCAGGGCTTCAACTGGGGCGGAACATGGATCTGCGGTGCTCAGGGAAGCGACAACCCGACACTCGTTGCGGACATCATGAAACAGCTCACCTGCACAGAGTCCATCATGTCTGACATCGTTAAGAAGGACAGTGACTTCGTTAACAACAAGCCGGCTATGGAAGCTGCTGCCAAGGACGACTCCTATGCATTCCCTGTACTCGGCGGACAGAACCCTCTCGCAATGTTCTGCGCCGGTGCTGAAAAGATCTCCATGGCGAACATCTCCATCTATGATCAGGGCTGCACAGAAGAATTCCAGAAGGCAATGAAGAACTACTTCGACGGCAATGCAACTCTCGATGAGTCCCTCGATCTCTTCTACAAGGGCGTTGAGGAGAAGTATCCTGAACTGACTCACTGATCGAAGTGAATCTGAACTGAAGAAATCAGAATGATGAAAGTGCCTGTCCGGTTAGGCCGGGCGGGCACTTCTTCTTTTTATGAAAAACGTTTCCAGTTCTTACAGGATAAATTCATACAAAATGTATGCTGTAAGGGCTGAGAAATAAAGATCATTCAGTGTTGAGTATTATAAGTAGGGGGAGGCTAATGCATGAGTGACAAAAAGTACAAACATCAGACCAACAGTAAAGTTGTGTCGTACAACAAGTGGGGAATCATCTTCCTGACACCGTTCATGGTGGTATGGCTGATCTTCCAGTTCATACCGCTGGTAACCACCATTTATAACAGTTTCTTCGAAAACTATAAATCCGGTCTTACCCAGATCGGACCGAACTTCATCGGACTTCAGAACTATGTGACCATTGTCACCAACGGAGATCTGATCAACTATTCGAAGAACACCATGATCATGTGGATCATCGGATTTATCCCACAGATTTTCTTCTCGCTGCTTCTTGCGGCATGGTTCACGGATCCGTCCCTCCGTCTGAAGGGACAGCGGTTCTTCAAGACCGTCATCTATCTGCCGAACCTGATCATGGCATCCGCATTCTCCATGCTGTTCTTCACGCTCTTCGCTGACAGCGGACCGATCAACTCCATTCTCGTAAGCATGGGCATTCTCTCGCAGCCGTTCAAGTTCATGGCGAATGTGACGGCGGTCAGAAGCCTGGTCGGATTCATGAACTTCATCATGTGGTTCGGAAACACCACCATCCTCCTGATGGCAGGTATGATGGGTATCGACCAGTCGCTGTTTGAAGCGGCGGAAATCGACGGCGCAACCGCCAATGAGATCTTCTGGAAGATTACCCTCCCGATTCTCAGACCGATTCTCGTCTACGTGCTGATCACTTCCCTGATCGGCGGACTGCAGATGTTCGACGTTCCCCAGATCCTCACCAACGGTACCGGTGACCCGACCCGTACTTCGATGACGCTGATCATGTATCTGAACAAGCATCTGTATTCCAAGAACTTCGGTATGGGCGGTGCCTTATCCGTCTTCCTGTTCATCATCACGGGTATTCTCAGTCTGATCGTGTTCCGGATCTCCTATGCCGGAGAAGTGAAATAAGGAAAGGGGGAAGAAAGCATGAGTGAAAAAGCTATGAACAACTCGACAAGCAAAGGCATGAATGTTCATGTGCGGCGTGTTATCGCCTACATCGTACTCGGAATTCTCTCCTTCCTCTGCCTGATCTGGTTCTACATTCTGTTTATCAATGCAACCCGTTCCAATTCCGAACTGGGCCGCGGCTTCACGGTCATCCCGGGCGGATACCTGCTCACCAACTGGAACAACCTGATCCACGGAACCCTTCCGATCATGAGCGGCATGTTCAACTCGATTATCATCGCCGCACTCTCCGCCGGATTATGCGTGTACTTCTCCTGCATGACCGCCTATGCGATTCATGCCTACAACTTCAAGGGAAAGAAAGCCATCTTCACCTTCATCCTCATGATCATGATGATTCCGACCCAGGTTACCGTACTCGGATTTATCTCCTTCATGGGAAAGCTCGGACTGATGGATTCCTTCATTCCTCTGATCATCCCGTCCATTGCGGCACCGGTTGTCTTCTTCTACATGAAGCAGTACATGGACAGCAACCTCCCGCTCTCCCTTCTCGAAGCGGCGCGTATTGACGGAAGCGGTGAATTCAGCACATTCAACCGGATTGTCATCCCGCTGATGAAGCCGGCGATCGCAGTCGAGGCAATCTTCACCTTCGTCTCCTCCTGGAACAACTACTTTACTCCGGCGCTGATCATCAGCTCGGACAACAAGAAGACACTTCCGATTCTGATCGCTCAGCTGCGTTCCGCAGACTGGCTGAAGTTCGACATGGGCCAGGTCTATGTCATGATCGCCTTCTCGATCTTCCCGGTTATCGTCGTTTATCTCTTCCTCTCCAAATACATTGTCGGCGGTGTTACAGCCGGCGGTGTCAAAGAGTAAAAACTGTTGGAAAAATATGTGCGCAAAGGCGGGAATTTCCCGCCTTTTGAATGCTCTGAATGATTTTTCCTGTGGTATGATTACTGCATCGGCATTGATGAAGAAAGGACTTCACAGGCTTTCTGCAGAGACCTTCCGCAGCGGTGAAAGGAAGGGGAGGAATGTGATTTCGACAAGGGCTTCGGAGCCGGACGCAGATCTGCGATACAGACGCAATGAAGGCAGAAGCGCATGTTATGTGTTCTGTGAATCAGGGTGGTACCACGGCCATGCCCGTCCCTGCAAGGAGGGCATTTTTATTTGCCCGGAAAGGAGACTGAACTGTTATGAAAGATGGATTTAGACCCGAACCCGCGCTGGAAGAAATCAAAGCAAAGCAGCTGGAAATGGTGAAGGAAGCCGCAAAGGAGTACGCTCTCAATGCGGAAAAGGAACTCCGGGAAAAGGCGGAACAGAAAAAGAAGGCGGAAAAAGAACTCAACGACCAGCAGAAGGTTCGCCGCCAGAAGATGAATGATCTGAAGGAAAAGGGAATCGATCCCTTCGGAAGTGCGTTTGAAAGAACCCACCGCTCGGGCGAACTCAGAGAACTGTTCGAGGATAAGACAGCCGAAGAACTGGCGGAAACCCCGGCAGAGGTTTCTGTTGCCGGCCGCATCCTCTCCAAGCGCAGAATGGGAAAACTCGGCTTCATGCATATCCTCGACCGTGATGGAAAACTGCAGATCGTAGTGAACAAGAGAATCGTCGGCGATGATGTATATGAGATTTTCAAGGCCAGTGATATCGGCGATATCGTCGGAATCCGGGGAACCGTGATCCGCACTCAGACCGGAGAACTCTCCGTAGAGGCGCATGAATACGTGCATCTCACCAAAGCCCTGCGCCCGCTTCCGGAAAAATTCCACGGTCTGACCGACAAAGAAGAGCGTTACCGCAGACGGTATCTCGACCTCATCATGAATGATGAATCGAGAAAGATCGCAATTCTTCGCCCCCGCATCATCCGGGCCATTCAGCGCTACATGGATTCCCAGGGCTATATCGAAGTGGAGACCCCGGTGCTTCAGCCGATTCTCGGCGGTGCCGCTGCCCGGCCGTTTGTGACCCATCACAACGCTCTCGACAAGGATTTCTACCTGCGCATCGCTACCGAACTGCCCCTCAAGCGCCTGATTGTCGGCGGTCTTGAAGGAGTATATGAGATCGGCCGGATCTTCCGCAATGAGGGAATGGATCACAAGCACAACCCGGAATTCACGACGATGGAAGCGTATTGTGCCTATTCCGACCTTGAGGGCATGATGAAGCTGACCGAAGGGCTGTATGAAACCGTGGCCATGGAAGTCTTCGGAACCACCGAATTCGAGTTCATGGGCCATACCGTCAGCCTGAAGGCACCGTACAAGAGATGGAATATGGTCGATGCGGTCAGGGAAGTGACCGGTGTCGATTTCTCGAAGGAGATGAGCGTTGAAGAAGCGCTGAAGCTTGCGGAAGAGCATCATGTGGATGTTCTTCCCCATCAGAAGACTGTCGGAAACATTATTTCCCTGTTCTTCGACCAGTTCTGCGAGGATAAGATCATCAATCCGACCTTTGTGCTTGGACATCCGATCGAGATCAGCCCGCTGGCCAAGAAGAATCCGAAGGATCCAAGATTCACCGAGCGCTTTGAAACGTTGATCTGCGGGGTGGAATTCAACAACGCCTTCTCTGAGCTCAATGACCCGATCGATCAGAAAGCCCGGTTTGAAGCCCAGCTTGAGGCCAAGAAACTCGGGGATGATGAGGCATCCGAGATGGATGAGGACTACGTCGAAGCCCTCGAATACGGCATGCCGCCGACGGGAGGCATCGGATTTGGAATCGACCGTCTGATCATGCTGCTGTGCAATGCGGAAAGCATCCGCGATGTGCT
>JAFWCM010000007.1 GCA_017536885.1 Solobacterium sp. | reverse complement strand
TTTCCTCCGCCGCGGCAATGGCCGCCTTCGCGGTACTCAGGCAAAACGGAAAGAGAAGATAGAAATACCGGAAGCGGTGCCTGTTTCAATGCACTTGTTCTTGTGCAGCGGCCGTCCATGTGCAGGTTTTCTTATGAGGGAAAATAAGGTAGACTTTTTCTTGATATGGAAAAAACCTTTTCTGTGATTTCTCTTGGCTGCAAGGTCAACACCTATGAGTGTGAAGCCGTCTGCCAACAGATGGAAGAACTCGGATATATTCGCGTATCTTCGGAAGAATCACCTGATGCGGTGATTGTCTTTACCTGTGCCGTGACCAATGAGGCCGCCCGCAAAAGCCGGCAGATGATCCGCCGGGCAAGAAAGCTCTGTCCCCATGGCATCGTGGCGGCAGCGGGATGTTACAGCCAGATCGATCCGGAAGAGGCGGGGGATGCGGATGTGGTGATCGGCACCCGCCATAAGAGCGATCTTGCGAAATATATACTCGCCGCAGAGAAATCAAAGCAGATCCGGAATGTCGAAGTTCCTTCTCAGGAGGTATTTGAACCTCTTACGCTCTATCGCTTCAAAGAGCGTACCCGGGCCTTTCTCAAGATTGAAGACGGCTGCAATCAGTTCTGTTCCTATTGCGTGATTCCCCATGTCCGGGGAAGGGAGAGATCGATGGCGCCGGATCAGGTGATGGAGGAGATGAAAAAGATCAGCCGCTTTCATAAGGAAGTCGTGCTGACCGGCATCCATACCGGAAGATACGGCAGGGAATACGGCATCACCCTGGCCGATCTCATCGAGCGGATTCTGAAGGAGGTGCCGGATCTTGCGCGGCTACGGCTTTCCTCGATTGAGATCACCGAGATCGATGATCATTTCCTGAATCTGCTGGAAGCCAGTCCAAAGATTGCAAGACATCTGCACATCCCGCTGCAGTCGGGAAGCGATGAAATCCTGAAGCGGATGCGGCGTCCCTATACGACGGCCGAATATCTTGCCCGGGTCGAAGAGATTCGTGCGCGCATCAATGATATTTCTGTTTCCTGTGATCTCATCGTCGGCTTTCCCGGCGAAAGCGATGCGCACTTTGAAGAGACTCTGCGGTTTCTGAGAGCCTGCCGGTTTTCCTTTTTGCATGTCTTTCCCTTCAGCGCCCGCGCCGGGACCCCGGCAGCGGAAATGGAAGATCAGGTCAGAGCCGAAGTGAAGAAACAGCGCGCAAAAATCTGCCTGAATCTTTCCGAAGAACTGTATGATAGATACATGGAATCGCTTCTTGGAAAAGAGGCGGAGGTTCTTGTCGAAAAGTCAGAAGACGGCTTTTCCTTCGGACGCTGCAGTGAATATGCGGAAGTCAGGATTCCGGGGGTTTTCGAAAAGGGAACCCTGGTGAAGGCAGTGCCTGTGGCTGTGGAAAACCATATGCTTGCTGCGAAAGGATAGTGGATCATGAAACTGAATGAACTGTTTGATCAGGTAGGGGATATCGAAATCAGAAGTCTGATGGCGGACAGCCGCAAGAAGCGGCCGGATTCCATCTTTTTCTGTGAACGCGGCATGATGAATGACGGCCATCGCTTCGTCGATCAGGCGATCGAAAACGGGGCGAAGGTCATCGTGCATTCCGAACCCCTGCCGAGCACCAATCCCGACATCACCTATATCAAGGTGAAGGATGTCAACAAGGTATACAACAAGGTGGCGGATGCCTTCTACGGATATCCCAGCCACAAGCTCATCATGTTCGGTGTCACCGGCACCAACGGCAAGAGCACGATTGCCTGCGTGATCCGCGATGTGCTCAACTCCTATCATCCCTGCGGATACATCGGAACGATCGCGATCGAATACGGCAACGTGAAGCTGCCGCCGTTACTGACGACGCCGGATATCGATGATCTCCACGGGATTCTGAGAGACATGGTCAGCGCCGGCATCGAGGCCTGTGCCCTGGAAGCCAGTTCCATCGGGATCGAACAGGGGCGGGTGGATTCCATCGATTTCGATGCGGCGATCTTTACGAATCTGACCCATGATCACCTCGATTATCACGGTACGATGGAGAATTACTTCCAGGCCAAGAAGAAGCTCTTCGACCGGCTGAAGGAAGATGCGGTGGCGATCACGAATGCGGACGATCCCTATGGAATGAAGATCGTGGCGGATTGTCCCTGCAAGGTGGTCACCTACGGCATCGAGAAGAAGGCGGACTATCAGATCACCCGCTACCAGCTCAAGAAGGACCGGACGATTTTCACCCTTCGCTGCAATGACATGGAATATGAGCTCGAGACCAATCTCGTTGCCAAGTTCAATCTTTATAACCTGCTTGCGGCCATTGCCGCACTGAATCAGAAGGGCATCTCGATTACGCAGATGCTGCCGAAACTGAAGAATATCCGCCAGGTGGAAGGCCGGGTTCAGAGAATCGATCAGGGCCAGCCGTTCAATGTGATCGTCGACTTCGCCCACACCCCGGACGGCATCGAAAAGCTCTGCCAGTATGCCAGCGCCATCACCCCGAAGGGAAACCGGATCATTGCGATCACCGGCAGCGCCGGCAAGCGGGATACCGCCAAGCGGCCGATCTTCGGCGAGATACTCGACCACTATGCCGATATGATCATCCTCACGGAAGATGATCCAAGAGACGAAAAGCCGGAGGATATCGCCCGGGAGATCGCCGCCGGGATCCATTCCACCGAATACATCATGATCGAAGACCGCTATGATGCGATCCGCCAGGCGGTGGAAATCGCTTCTGCCGGGGATACGATCGTGATCATGGGAAAAGGCGATGAGCGCTTCATCTACCGGGAGTACGGCCGCGAGCCGTATGAGGGAGATGATGCCATCGCAAGAGAAGTCATACAGAAATACTATTTCGGAGACGGAGATGATGAATAAGAATAAGATGATCGACCACACGCTTCTCAAACCCGACGCATCCGCTGCGGATATTCAGAAGCTCTGTGAAGAGGCGAAGGTCTATGACTTTGCCAGTGTCTGCATCAATCCCTGCAACATCGAAACCGCGGCTGCGTGCCTGGCGGGAAGCGATGTCAGGGTGTGCTGCGTGATCGGCTTTCCCCTTGGAGCGATGACGAAGGAAGCGAAGGTGTTTGAAGCCGAAGATGCGGTAAGGCGCGGGGCACAGGAGATCGATATGGTGCTCAATATCGGCCGCCTGAAGGAAGGCGATGATGCCTATGTTACGGAAGAGATCAGAGCGGTCAAAACCGCAGTGGGGGAAAGAATCCTCAAGGTGATTCTTGAAACCTGTCTTCTGAATGAGGAGGAGATCATCCGCGCCTGCAAGGACGCAAAGGCTGCCGGCGCCGATTTTGTAAAGACCAGCACCGGATTTTCCGCCGGCGGGGCAAAAGCGGAGACGGTGCGCTTAATGCGCGAAACCGTCGGCGATGACATGCATGTCAAAGCCAGCGGCGGGATCCGCACAAAGGAGACATTTGAAGAGATGATTGAAGCTGGCGCCGACCGGATCGGCACCAGCAGCGGGGTGAAGCTTCTGGGGTAAAGCACCGCGTAAAACCAGCAGAGAAATGAAGGAAGGAGAGTTCTTATGGCCAATGATATGAGATTTATCACTGCCGTATGGCAGATCATGGATGAACTGCAGAAGAACGATCAGCTCGAAAGCACGCTTGCGGCCTCTGTTGAGATTCTCCTTCAGAATACCGGCTGCACCAGCGGCTATATCTTCATGAAGGGAACGGAGGATGACCGTCTCTATATGATCGCCGGCAAGGGAAGCGGCGATGGGCTGGGCATTTCCGTAAAAGCCGGCGAAGGACCGGTCGGAAATGTGTTTCAGGGGAAGGAATGCATACTCATCGAAAACGCTGCCGAGGACCCCGAATACCAGAACGCTTCGGAAATCGAACTGTTCGGAAAGAAAACCCTTCTGACGCCGATGCGCACGCCGCACGGGCAGTTCGGGGTGGTCATGCTCAACGACCCGGAAGATGATGACTTCACTGCGGAGGATATCCGCATCGCCGAAAACATCTGCAGCCTGATTGCCCTCGATATCGAGGACAAGGGAATGGAATTCCGTCCTTATAAAAACAAGAAGCAGATTGTTTCCCTGCGCGGCATCATCAAGGAGTTTATGAACGGCGATGAGGTGCGCCGGGTGCTCAAGGGCATCGATCTCGATGTCTATGAAGGCGAGCTTCTCGTCGTGCTTGGCGAAAGCGGCTGCGGCAAAAGCACGATGCTCAACATCATCGGCGGGATGGACCGCGCAACCCAGGGACAGATCCTCGTGGAAGGAAAGGACTTCTCCTCGCCGAGCGAAAATGAGCTGACGAAATTCCGCCGGGATTATATCGGCTTCATCTTTCAGTCCTACAACCTGATGCCCAATCTCACCGCCCTCGAGAATATCGAATTCATCGCCGAGATTTCAAGACACCCATTGAGTTCGCAGGAGATGCTCGATATGGTGGACCTCAGCGAGAAGGCGGATACCTATCCTTCGGCGATGAGCGGCGGCCAGCAGCAGCGCGTGTGCATTGCCCGGGCAATCGTCAAGGACCCCAGGATCATCCTCGCCGACGAGCCGACCGCAGCTCTCGATTTTCATACCGGTCAGGATGTTCTGAAACTGATCGAACGCATCGTGAGGGACCGCAAGACCACGGTCATCATGGTGACGCATAATATAGAAATCGCAAAAATGGCCAATCGTGTCATCCGTCTGAAGGACGGCATGATTTCAAGCATGCGCGTGAATCTCTCGCCGCTGCATGCCGAAGATCTTTCCTGGTGAGCCATGAAGAAAATACAGATTGTCGACGCTCTTCGAACTGTACAGAAACGGTTTATTTCCTACCTGTCCATCGTCTTTATCATCATGATGGGGACAGGCGGTTTTCTGATGACTCAGTACACCGGTCTCGCCATCGAAAACTGCGGGCGGGATTTTTATAATGCCCAGGAGATGAAGGACTTCGAGCTGATCTCATCGATCGGCATTTCCGAATCGGACCTGGAAGCCCTGCGCTCGGTGGAGGGCGTGAAGAACACGGAAGGGGTGATCGTGCTCGACGGCGTCATGAACCACGGAAGCACAGCCCAGGATGTAAAGCTGCTTTCTATTACAAAAGAGGTGAGCATCCCGAAGCTGGTCGAGGGAAAGGCACCGGAAAACCGCGGGGAATGCATGGTTGCCTCGGATACCGCCAAAGCGCTGGATGTTCATGTCGGCGATCGGGTAAGCATCCTGACGGATACGATCTATCAGGTCTATCCGCTTCTTGAAAAGGAGTTTACCGTCACCGGCATCATGCTTCATCCCGATTACGTCCGCTCCGGCTTTACGATGACGGTGGTCCTGCCGTTTGCGGCCTTTGATCTCAATGCCATGGAACACCGCTACAGCCATGCCTTTGTGACAGCGGAAAACAGCGACAGGAAACATATGTTCTCCGCTTCGTATACCGCTTCGATCGCTCCCGTCAAACAGAACCTTGAGGCAAAGCTCGATACCCTCAGGGACGGATCGCTCGAAGAAGCAAAGCGTCTCGCCAATGAGAGAATCGACGAAAAGCTGGAAGAAGGCATGAAGATGCTGGCGGAAGCCGAGCAGAAGATCGCCGACGGGGAAGCGGAGCTTGAGGCAAAGCTTGCCGAGGGACGGGCGCAGATTGCCGATGCCCGCGCAAAGCTTGCCTGGGCCAGACAGCAGCTTGAAAGCGGGGAAGCCCTGCTGAGGGATGCCGAGGCATTTCTTTCCGCGATCCATCAGCTGCGGAATCTGATGAAGGAACTCTCACCGCGGCAGATGCTGGAGTTTATTCAGAATGTCACCGGCCTGATGGATGCCTATGAAGCGGCGGATGAATACGCAAAGCCAGAGTACCAGCACATGCTTCAGGCCTATGTGCGGGCACCGGAAAACAGTGACAGGGTGTTCATCATCCGCGAGATGACCGGCATGGATCTTGTGCAGTGTTCCGATAATCCCGCCTCCTACAGCTCGGCGAAAGAAGTGCTGCGGCAGGCCTCGGCGGTGCTGATGTTAATGGAAGCGGAAGACCATGGCTTCTCATTGCAGGAAGTGCTCACGACTGCCGATCAGCTGACGATAAGGCTTGAGGCCATCCGGAATGCAAAGGACTATGAGAGCCGCCAGAGGGCCAGGGCCGACCTTGCCCGCATGCTGGAAGAGCCCCGCATTCAGGAACAGCTGGTGTTCATGAACGACTATCTCGGCATCTCTCCCGACGGTCTTTATCTGATTGCCTATGGCGAAGGGGAGATCGACGGCGAAATGCTGAAGCTGCTGCGGGAGCTGATCAATGCGGCCAAGCGGATCCGCAATTCGATCCTCAACGCGGAAGCGATGGTCGCCCGCGGGCGGGCGGAACTGGCGATGCGCTGGTCGCAGTACTATGACGGCCTGCGGCTTGTCAGCGAGATGGAACGGCTGATGAAGGAAAAGGAAGCCGAAGCCAGAACGCAGATCGCCGAAGCCAGAGCGCAGCTGGAAGAGAAGAAGAAAGAGGCGGAGGAACAGCTCGCCAAAGCCCGGGCAGAGGTTGATCAGCTCACCGATGTCTGGATCATTCAGGAGCGCTCCTTCAACGCCGGCTTCAGCGATGTCTCCTCCAATACCAAGGCAGCCTACAAGGTGGGATATGCCATGGGCGGACTGTTCATCCTGGTTTCCGCGATGGTCTGTTTCTCCACCCTTGTGATCATCGTCGACGAAGAGAAAAAACTCGTCGGAACCTCGAAGGCGTTCGGATTAACCAATACGGAAATTCTCGAGAAGTATCTGTTCTTCGGCGGCACTTCGGCGCTTGCCGGCGGAATCCTCGGGGTTCTGATGGCAATCGGGATTTCCCTGTATATCGAAGCGATGCTGAGAAACGTACAGATGTACATCTTCCCGATTTCGGGTATCCATATCGTCTGGCCGATCACGATTCTTCTCACGCTTGGCTATGTCGTGCTCTGCGGACTGGTCACGCTGTCTGCCTGCCAGGGCCTGCTCAGAAGCACGGCCTATCAGCTGATCAGCGGCGACTCGGCCGCAAGAAAGAAGACGCTGATGAAGAAGGGTTCCAAAAGCCGCGGCAGTCTCTATTCCCGGCTTGTGGTCCGGAACATGATCAACGAACGGGAACGGGTTCTGATCAGTATTCTGATCATCAGTGTCGGCTGTCTCATCGTCGGGGTCGGCATCTCTTTGAAACTTGCGTTTGAGGGGATGATCGACCGCCAGCCCAAAGAGGTAACCCTCTATGATTACCGCGTCAGCCTGACGAGAGATGTCACGGAGGAAAACCGGAAAGAGGCCGAAGAGAAGATGCGTCAGGCAGGCATCGATTTCATGCCCGCGGTGCATCAGCCGTGCCTCTTCGACAATAACGGACATCTCGATGCCCTGATTCTGATTGCGGCGGATTCCGATGAGATCGGATCGTATTTCACCTTGAAGGATCCCCGCACGAAACAGATTCAGAACCTTCCCGAAACCGGCGTTCTCGTCCAGAACCGCATGCATGAATCCTATGACATCAAAGCCGGAGATACTCTGAAGCTCTATGACAGCCGTCTTCGGCTCAGCCAGGCCGGGGTAGCGGGAGAATTCCTGAACTATCAGGGACGGATGGGCTTTATCTCCCTGAAGGGATATGAGGAGATCTTTCATCAGAAACCGGAGAGCAACTGCTATTATGTCCGCCTCAACGGTTATGATCCCAGCGCTTTCCCCGATCTTCTGTTTTCCGTATCGGACGGCTTCAGTCCGGAGACCGTGAATTACTTCCTGAGCTATCTGCAGGGAACAATCATGATCTATGACATCATCGTGGCGATCTCCATCTTCATCGCGGTCGTCATGTCCTTCATCATCCTGACAAACCTTGCCAGTATTTACATCAACCGCAAGAAGAAGGAACTGATCGTGATGCGCATCAACGGCTTCACGATCGGGGAGACGATCCGCTATCTGAGCAAGGAAGCGATTGTCACCGGCGTGATCGGCCTTCTTTCCGGCGTAGTGATCGGCATCGTTGTCACCCCGTATCTGATCCGCATCCTCGAACCGGCGGATGCGATGTTCGTGCGGTCGACCCACTGGCCGGCCTGGATCATTGCGGTATTGACGGAAGGGGCGTTTGATCTCATCATCAATGTCTTCGTCTTCCGCCGGGTCAGAACCCTGAACTTCCATGATATCCTCTGATACTTTTCATCCCTGATCTTATGAAACAGAGAACCTATATTGCGATCGATCTCAAATCCTTCTACGCTTCGGCGGAGTGCGTCCGGCTCGGTCTTGATCCAATGGATGCCAACCTTGTGGTGGCGGATGAAAGCCGCAGTGACAAGACGATCTGCCTTGCGGTTTCCCCAAGCCTCAAGGCCTTAGGCATCGCCGGCCGCCCGCGTCTTTTTGAAGTGAAGCAGAAGGTGAAGGAGATCAATCGCAAGCGCCTTGTCCAGGCGCGCGGACACTTTGCGGGAAAGAGCACCTCGGGAAAAGAACTGAGGGAAAACCCGAATCTCGAGATTGATTTTGTGATCGCGGTGCCCCGCATGGCTGCCTACATGAAGAAGAGCAGGGAGATCTATTCGGTGTATCTGAACTTTGTCGCAAAGGAAGATATCCATGTCTATTCCATCGATGAGGTGTTCATCGACATCACGGATTACCTCACCCTGTATCAGACAAGCGCCTACACCATGGCGGAGCGGATGATTCATGCCGTGCTCGAAAAAACCGGGATCACCGCCACCGCCGGCATCGGCACAAATCTCTACCTCGCCAAGGTCGCGATGGATATCGTGGCCAAGCACATCGAACCGGATGCCCACGGGGTCCGCATCGCCGCATTGGATGAAGATCTCTACCGCCGTCTGCTCTGGGCTCATGAACCCCTGACGGATTTCTGGCGGGTGGGCAAGGGCATCGCGGCGAAACTTCATCAGGCCGGCATCCATACGATGGGCGACATCGCCCGCACCGCGCTGAAGGATGATTCCCTGTTCTATGATCTCTTCGGAGTCAATGCCGAATTTCTGATCGACCATGCCTTCGGGGTCGAACCGGCAGAGATCAAAGACATCAAGAGCTATACCCCGGAAGAGAGCAGTATCACCGCCGGTCAGGTCCTGATGGAGCCCTACAGCCACTATGACGCCCGGCTCATCATCCGCGAGATGGCGGAGAGCCTTGCCGAAGAACTGCTGGAGCGAAAGCAGATCGCCTCCGCGCTTTCTCTTTATGTCGGCTATGACATCGACAATCTTCATGACAGATCCCGCATGGAAAACTATGAAGGAGAGATGAAGAAGGACTGGTACGGGCGGACCTCATTAAAAGCCGGCGGGGGAAACGTGAAACTGAAGGAACCCACCGGTTCGGCGAAGATCATCGTCGAAGAGCTTCTGAAACTGTATGAGCGGACCAGCAATCCCTCACTGCTCGTGCGCCGCATACACCTCAGCGCTTCGGGCCTCATCAATGAGAGTGACTACAGGCCGAAAAGCTATGAGATGATCGATCTCTTTACCGATTATGAGGCAAAGCAAGAGGAGCGAAGAAAGAACGAGAAGGCACTGGAAAAAGAGCGAAGGGTGCGGGAAGCGATACTTGAAATCCACAATCGCTTCGGCAAGAATGCCGTCCTCAAGGCAAACAGCCTGGAAGAGGGCTCGACGGCAAAAGAGCGCAACACGCAGATCGGAGGGCATAAGGCGTGAAAGAGAACAGCCGCTGGCATGAAGTCACAGGCATCCGCCGCGATGAACTGAAGAAAGCGGAAGATGAGACACTGCGCCGCTACGGTGACATTCTTGCATGCAGGCGGCCGGAGATAACCAATCACCGGATCGCCGACCGGAAACAGCGGGCCGCGCAGTTTCTGCCGTTTGCGGCACTGGTCGGATACGATGACGAGATCGAAAGCGAAGGCCGCTGTACCGAAGCGCGCATCGAACTCAACGAGGAACAGAAAGCGGCGGTCAACGCCGTGCTCGTGCGCGTTCAGAAAACCATCTTCAATGAACCGGAAGTCAGGATGACTTTCTTTGAAGCGGATCCGGAAAAAAGCGGCGGCGTCTTTCGAAGGATCATTGCGCGCATCCGAAAGATCGATGCTCTGAATCAGGAGATCCTTCTTTCAGAGGGGAAGCGCATCCGCTTTGAGGATCTCCTTGAAATCGAACTGGCGGAAGATCATCCCGAATGAGGAAAAGAAAACGCAGGCGGAAAGGAAGAATTCTGAATTTCGCGAATTGAATCGATATTTCCGTTGCCAAATGAAAATAGATTTGTTATGATTGCAATGCTGTTTAACTCAGAAAGGGGGGAAAAGGATGCCGAGAGTTGTAGTAAAAGAGAATGAAAATCTGGACGATGCACTGCGTCGCTTCAAGCGTCAGGTCTCTCGTAACGGAACCCTTGCTGAGGCACGTAAGAGAGAATATTACGTTAAGCCCGGGGTAAAGCGCAAGCTCAAGAGCGAAGCTGCCCGCAAGGCAAGACGCCGCGGAAAGTAATTCCCACGGACAACGATCAGAAGCTTCGGCTTCTTTTCTTTATCTTTTCACGGGAGAATCTACTACAATAAGACCAGGTAAAAGGGGGAAGTTGTTTGGAAAGCACCAGAACGATAGTATTTGAAGACATGACCGCAATCCAGGCTCTGGCGATGGCCGGCACCGCCGACCGGAATCTCAGGGTGCTGGAAGAATGCTTCGGCAAGGAGATCACCTTCCGCGGCAATACGTTTACGATCCGCGAATGCGGGGAGGAGAACTACCAGCAGATTCAGGAAGTCCTGGCGGCGCTGTTTGAAGTTGCCCGCAGGAACCAGCAGGTATCCGAGCAGGATGTCATTTATGCATGCCGGCTTGTAACCAGAAACGAGAAGGTGGATTTTGATCATTTCTCTCAGGCGGTGATCGGCCGCACCCTGACCGGCAAGGCGATCGCTCCCAAGACCAGGGGACAGTATGATTTCGTCAAGGCGATGGACAGCAGTTCGATCGTGTTTGCGATCGGCCCGGCCGGCACCGGAAAGACATTCCTTGCCGTGATCAAGGCGGTCTCCGAACTCAAGAAGGGAAACGTCAAGCGGATCGTCCTGACAAGACCCGCCGTGGAAGCGGGCGAGAGCCTCGGGTTTCTGCCCGGGGACATTAAGGAGAAGGTGGATCCCTATCTGACCCCGCTCTACGATGCGCTTCATGATATGCTCGGGGTCGAAAAGACGGAAGCGCTGATCGAAAAGGGAACGATCGAGATCGCACCGCTTGCCTATATGCGGGGAAGAACATTGGATGATTCGTTTGTGATCTTGGATGAGGCGCAGAATACCACCGGAGCACAGATGAAGATGTTTCTGACCCGGCTCGGGTTCCATTCACGCATGGTCATCACCGGCGATGTGACCCAGATGGATCTCAAGAAGGGAGAGGTGTCGGGACTGATTCAGGCGTCCTCCATCCTTCGCGATATCGATGAGATCAGCATCCTCGAACTCACCAGCGATGATGTCGTAAGACATCCGCTCGTTCAGAAGATTATAGAAAGATACAGCAATGTACCGGGATGAAACCCGGTATTTTTTGTCTCAGTTTCAGTATAATGAAGGCATGGAAATCACAGTATACAACCGAACCAATCAGGATATGAGCGAGTACCTGCCGCTGTTTGAAAGAATTGCCGGGCGGGCGGAAGAGATGCTGGAGCTCTCCGGGAGCCAGTGCATTTCGGTGACCTTTGTGCGCTCGCGCACGATTCACACGATCAACCGGGACTATCGGGGGATCGACCGGCCGACGGATGTGATCAGCTTTGCGGCAAACGATGAAAGCACCGGCATGGAAAGCGAAGAGGAGCTGAACGACCTCGGAGATCTCTTTATCAATATCGACTATGCAAAAAAGCAGGCCAGGGAATACGGTCATTCCCTGCGCCGTGAAACCGCCTTTCTCTTTACCCATGGTCTTCTGCACTGCCTTGGCTATGATCATATGAACGAGTTTCAGGAGAAGGAGATGTTCGCGCTTCAGAAATCCATTCTTGATCCCATCGTCGAAAGGAGCGGGGAATGAAGAAGAAATTTCAGCCGGCCTTCGACGGGATTCTTTCAGCCCTTCAGCATCGCTCGGTGCGGATCCAGTTTTATCTCGGCGCGCTGGCAATCCTTGCCGGCGCAGTTCTGAAACTGACGTATCCTGAATGGATTGCTTTTATTCTCTGTATCGGGATGGTGATCACTGCCGAGCTGCTCAACACCTGTGTGGAAATGATCTGCAACCTGATCTCGAGTTCCTATGATCAGAGAATCAAGACGATCAAGGACATCGCGGCCGGCGCGGTGCTCGCTGCTTCAGTGAGCTCCCTCATCGCCGCTGTCATCATCCTGTTCCATCATTTATGAGGTAATCATCATGCTTACAAAAGAAGAACTGATTCAGGAAGCGTTCAAGGGACTCCGGTTTGCCTATGCGCCGTATTCCGGATATCCAGTCGGAGCCGCGGTCCTGGCAAAAGACGGCCGCGTTTTCCTTGGCTGCAACATCGAAAACGCCAGTTACCCGGCCGGCAACTGCGGCGAGAGGACGGCGCTGTATCACGCTTATGCCCATGGGCTCCGCAAGGATGACATCGCCGCCCTGGCAATTGTGACCAACGGCAATACGGTGGCCGGACCCTGCGGCATCTGCCGCCAGGTCATGCTCGAGCTTATGAACGCCGATACGCCGATCTATCTTGCCAACCGGTCCGATCAGATTGAGACCTGCATCAAAGAACTGATGCCGCTGAGCTTTACGGCGGAGGATCTGAAATGAGGTCCGGGTTTGTGGCGCTGGCCGGGCGGCCCAATGCGGGCAAGAGCACATTGATCAATGCGCTGGTCAATGAGAAGATCGCGATCGTCTCGCCCAAGCCGCAGACGACCCGCAGCGAAATCCGCGGCATCGTCAATACCGAGGATGCGCAGATCATCTTCACCGATACCCCCGGGATCTTCAAGGCAAGGCATCGCCTCGAAACCCGGATGAACAAGGAAGCGGCCACGGTCATCCAGGGCGTCGATCTCATCTATCTCGTCACCGACGGCACCAAGCCCTTTGGGGCCGGGGATGAATATGTGCTCACGATGGTGAAAAACGCGCACCTTCCGGTGTTTCTGATCTTCAACAAGATCGACCTTATGCCGAAAGAGGAAGTGCTCAAAAACCTCACCAGCTGGCAGGACCGCTTTGCCTTCGATGAGTTCTTTCCGCTCTCCGCCCTCAATCAGAAGAACTACGATGATCTTCTTTCGACCACGATTTCCTATCTGCCCGAGGGCGAGGCGATGTATCCCCGCGAGGTCATCAGCGACAGTCCGGAGAACTTCCGGATCGCGGAGATCATCCGGGAGAAGATCCTGTACTGCACCGAAGAGGAAGTTCCTCATGCCTGTGCGGTCGTGATCGAAAGCAAGGAATTCACGAAAAAGGGCTGCGACATCAATGCCATGATTCTGGTGGAAAAACCGGGTCAGAAGGCGATTGTCATCGGCAAGCAGGGATCGATGCTCAAGAAGATCGGCATCGCCGCCCGCAGGGATATCGAGCAGTTCCTCGGCTGCCATGTACGGCTCACCCTGTTTGTAAGGGTGGAGGAAGACTGGCGGGATATCGACAGCCGGATCAGCCAGTACGGCTACGGGCACGTAGATGAATGATCAGGTTGTCGGACTGATACTGAAGGAAGCGGACTACCGGGAAAACTCGGTGATCCTCACCGTTCTCACCAAAGAGTTCGGCAAGCTTTCGATCGTCGTGCGGGGAGTCAGGAAGCTGACCTCGAAGAACCGCGCGGCGACCATTCCGTATACCAGAAGCGAACTGTCCATCGATTACCGGGAAGGCAGGACGATCTTCCATCTGAAGTCGGCGGTCTGCCTCGAGTTCTACCGCTTTCTTCATGAGGATCTTTCGGCCGGGTGCGCCATTGCCGTATTGGCCGAACTGATCGATGCCTTTACCCTGGATGAAAGTGACATCCGGTTTGCAGAGATCTGCTTTGATCTGTTTGAAGAGACCTGCCGCCTTCTCAACGAAAGACACCCGGCGGATCTGGTGCTGGCGGTAGCGGTGGCCGAACTCATGAAGACACAGGGCATCGGACCGGATGTCGATGAATGCGTGCACTGCGGCAAGAAGAGCGTGCGGGCGATCTCGGCAAAGGAAGGCGGGTTTCTCTGTCAGGAGTGCGCAGTGAAACTCGGGGTTCCGTTTCGGGAAACCGCCGAGCTGAGGCAGTTCCGCCTGATCAACAAGGCATCACTGCGGCACATGAATCTTCTGGAAGAGCGGATCGAGGATGCCCGGGAAGATCTTTCGGTCCTGATTGAGATGATCCGCAGCCATGCCGGCCTGCGGGTCAGAAGCTATCGTCTCCTTGCGGCGCTTGATCCCGCAGGTGAAGTGCAGAAGGAATGAAAAAGTACGGATTCCGTGCTTTTTTTTATGAGCTGCAGAATTCCGATGTGTATTATGTGTATAATAACTGCAACTTATGTAGAAAGCACAGAAAGCACAGTGAGGAGAGAAGATGAAACAGGTAACGTTCTACTACTGCGTACACGGAGAGACGCTCTTCAACAGTGCCGGCCGGATGCAGGGCTGGTGTGACAGCCCTTTGACCGACCGGGGAAGAAATAAGATGCTTACGGCCGGGAAAAATCTCAGATCGGTTCCTTTTGCCGGTGCCTATGTCTCCGTCAGTGAGCGCTGCCGTGACAGTGTTGAACTCCTGATGTCCGGAAAAGATCTCAATGTTACGTATCTGAAGTCTCTGCGGGAACAGTTCTATGGGGCATTGGAAGGCATACTGATCTCCTCGGCAGAACAGGAGATCGAAGCGATCCGCAGGGGCGATCGGGATTACAGCCGCTATGGCGGGGAAAGCATTCAGAACTTCCGCCTTCGGATCGGTGAAATCTACCGGAAGATCTTTGACCACTGTAAGGATATGGATCGGATTCTGATCGTAAGCCATGGTGGGACATTCCTCGAGCTTCTGAATCTTCTGATGAATATTCCGTATGAAAACCTCCTGGACCACTATGCCAGAGATAACAGCGGCGCGCTTGCCGTCACCGGCTTTGCCGGCACGTTCTGCTGCAAGGACGGGGAATGGGATCTGCTTTCGCTCAGCGATACCGACAGCATGACCCTGAGGCGTCTCAAGGAATCCCGCAGCGGGCGGCTGATGATTCCCTGAGAGGGGAGAAACCGGGAAAGACCGTGAAAAAGCGCAGATTCTCTTTTCGGGAGATGCGGCTTTTTTTCATTGAATCAATGCATTAAAAGTGCTATACTGCCAATGCTGTAAGCTTTGGGAAGGGGATAATGCGCATTTTTTATGGAAAAAACCTTTGACAAAATCGTATCACATGCCAAAAATACGGGGTTCGTATTTCAGGGTTCCGAGATCTATGGCGGTCTGAGCAACACTTGGGACTTCGGGCCTTACGGAGTCCTTTTAAAAGATCACATCAAGCGGGCCTGGCAGAAGAAATTCATCCAGGAAGATCCGAACAATGTGGAAATCCAGGCGGCGATTCTGATGAATCCGAAAGTCTGGGAAGCCAGCGGCCATCTGAAGGGATTCTCCGATCCGCTGATGGACTGCCGCAACTGCAAGACACGCCACCGCGCCGATCAGCTGATCGAAAAGGCGACGGAGGGCAAGGTCACCTGTGAAGGCTGGTCCAACGAACAGATGGAACAATACATCCGTGACAACAACATCGCCTGTCCCGACTGCGGCAGTCATGATTTCACTCCGATCCGGCAGTTCAACCTGATGTTCAAGACATTCCAGGGAACCACCGAAGACGGAAAGAGCACGATCTATCTGAGACCCGAAACCGCGCAGGGCATGTTTGTGGATTTCAAGAGCGTTGCCCGCGCTTACCGCAAGAAGCTGCCGTTCGGCATCGGTCAGATCGGCAAGAGCTTCCGCAATGAGATCACTCCGGGCAACTTCATCTTCCGCACCCGTGAATTCGAGCAGATGGAAATGGAATTCTTCTGCAAGCCGGGCAGTGATGATGACTGGTTCCCGTACTGGCGCCAGTTCTGCATGGACTGGATCCTGTCGCTGGGCGGCAAGGCGGAAAACCTCCGCTTCCGCGACCATACCAAAGAAGAGCTGTCCTTCTACTCCAAGGGAACCACCGATATCGAGTATAAGTTCCCGTGGGGCTGGGGCGAACTCTGGGGCATTGCGGACCGAACCGACTATGACCTCACCCAGCATCAGAATACCTCCGGCAAGGATATGAGCTATCTTGACCCGGTGACCAACGAGAAGTATATTCCGTTTGTGGTCGAACCGGCGGTCGGTGTGGAGCGCCTGTTCTTCATGTTCTTCACCGATGCCTATGATGAGGAGACCCTCACCAAGGATGACGGCAGCACCGATACCCGGGTGGTCATGCATTTCTCCCCGGTGCTTGCGCCGATTACCTGCGCCGTGCTTCCGCTGGTCAAAAAGCGCCATGCGGAAACCGCACTGAATCTGCGCAGGGAGCTGTCCTATGATTTCTCGACGGAATACGATGAGAGCGGATCCATCGGCAAGCGCTACCGCCGCCAGGATGAGATCGGCACCCCGTACTGCATCACCGTCGATGACGAGACGCTGGAGAACGGAACCGTGACGATCCGTTACCGCGATTCCATGAAACAGGAAAGGAAGAGTGTTGAGGAAGTCAGAGATCTGATCCGGAAGGCAATTCGTTTCTGATAGGAGTACATGGCAAGAATACCAGAGGAAGAAATCGCTGAAGTCCGCCGCCGTGCGGATATCGCGGACATCATCGGCCGGTATATCCCGGTATTCAAACAGGGCAGGGAATACAAAGCCGTCTGCCCGTTTCATGATGATCACGATCCTTCCCTGCGCATCAACGAAGATCTGCAGATCTTCAAATGCTTCTCGTGCGGCGCCGGCGGGAATGTCTTCGGCTTCGTGCAGAAGTTTGAGAACGTCTCCTATCCCGAGGCGGTGGAAAAAGTCGCCGCCCTGATCGGAGTTCAGCTTTCGGTCCAGGGGGAAAGCACCCGCCGGGAAGAGGATGAAGAGACGGCGAGATATCACCGCATCCTCGACGAAACGATCCGCTTTACCTGCTATGAGATGGGCTCGGAAGAAGCTGCTGCGGCAAGGAAGTATCTCGATGAGCGCGGACTCAATGAAGAGATCCGCACGAAGTTCTCGATCGGATACAACCCGGGAAACAACCGGTTGAGCAGATTTCTCAAAGCCAAGGGATATCAGGAAGCGGATATGACCGCCGTCAACGTTGCACGCGTCAATGAAAGCGGTCTCAATGATGTGTTCGGAGAACGGATCACCTTTCCGATTCACGACAAGAACGGAAGGCCGGTCGGCTTTTCGGCCCGGACCCTGAATCCAAACCATCCCAGCAAGTATGTCAATACCACCGATACCGTTCTGTTTCACAAGGGCGATATCGTATACAATGCCCACCGCGCGGCACTTGCCGCCCGAAGGGAAGGAAAGATCTACGTCTGTGAGGGCGTGACCGATGTCATCGCCTTTGCCAAAGCCGGCATGGACAACGCGGTCTGTACGCTCGGCACGGCGTGCACCGAGCGGCAGATCGATCTTCTGCGCTCATTGTCGCCGCGGATCGTGTTCTGTTACGACGGCGATCAGCCGGGGCAGAACGCTACAATCAAAGCCGGCCGCCTGGCCCGCTCCAAAGGGGCACAGGTTTCGGTGGTGGATAACCGCACCGGTCTTGACCCCGATGAGCTGATCCGGAAAGAGGGACCGGAAGCGCTGAAGAAACTCGCTTCCTCGGAGCTTTCGTGGATGGAGTTTGTTCTGAACTTTCTCAAAGCGAGAACCAACTTCGACTCGTATCTTGAGCGAAAGGAATTTGTCACCAAAGCCAGGGCGGAGATCGAAACCCTGGACGATGAGATGGACCGCCGTTATTTTACCGAAGAGCTCTCCCGCATCAGCGGCTTCCATATCGACTATGTCCCAAGGGCAAAGCCGGTTGTCTCCCGGCGCGGGAGTGCGAAGCTGCCGGAGGGACTGGAAAGCGCGGAAGAGCAGATCCTGGCGATGATGCTGGGACACAAGGAGGCAAGCCAGCACTTCAGCGACGAGCTCGGATTCCTGCAGGATAAGCTGCGGGCTTCCGTGGCGATGCTCATCGTAGACAGCTACCGCACGATGGATACCATCGATCCTTCCGACCTGATGGACCGCACCGATAAGGAAGAGGAGAGAAATCTCATCTCGAAGCTTGCGGGCATGTGGGTCTATCGTCTTCCGTATGATGAAGCACTGCTGGACGGTGCCATACGGAAAGTCAATATTGCGATCAAGACACAGCAGGCCAATCAGTTCAAGGAACAGCTGTCGATGCCGATGAATATCGAGAGTGAACGGATGCTGATGGATGAATACAGGGAATGCCTGAATGATTTGCGGAGGTATATAAATGAAGAGAACAGCCAGCAGTAAGAGAGTAAACACACCCATCATTGACAGGGAGAACAAACCGGCAGGATTTACCGGAAATGCCGCGTCTTACCTCGAGGCAATCCGGTCGACAACCCGTCAGCGCAAAGAACTGCTGGCCGTTGTCAGAGGAATTTACAAGGATGATCAGAAACTGAACCGGATGATCAGCGAGCTTCCGGAAGAAGTTGAGCTGCCGGAAGAATCCGCTCCGTTTGAAGAAGAGCCGGAACCGGTGAAGGAGAGCGTTGTCGTGATCGAAAAGACGGTGGTTCATGTCGAAGCCAAAGTGGATCCCAAGGCGTTCCGGGAAAAGGAAAAGGAGTATCACGGCGAAGCGCACAAGCACACCGTGATCGATGTCTTCCGGCGTGATGGCAAGCGCAAGGAGCTCAAGTCCCTTCCCGAGCTGAAGGAAGATTTCATCTTTGTCTACCATGAAGACGGCGTGATCTTCCAGAAGGATATCCTCGCCGCTCTTGAGAGACTGGACATGTCGGATGACGATATGGACAATCTCTGGGACTGGTTCAATGAACAGCGCATCACCGTTTCGGAAGATGAGGACATCGAAGAACTGGATGATGAGGAGATGGACCTGCTCGAGGATGAGGAAGACGAAGACCTCGACGATGAGGATGAGGATGAAGAAGACCGCCGCAGGGATGATGACGATGAGGACAAAGACGCCGAAATCGAAACCCCGGCGAAGATGAACAAGATTCTCTCCAGCGCCTATTCCAACCGCTCCGGCACCGTGAGTCTCAACGACCCCGTCAAGATGTATCTCAAGGAGATCGGCCGCGTGCCTCTTTTGAAGCCGGAGGATGAGCCGGAGATCGCCAAGCGCATCGAAGAGGGAGATGAGGAAGCCAAGAACATTCTGATTTCCTCCAACCTCCGTCTTGTGGTCAGTATCGCCAAGAAGTATGTCGGCCGCGGCATGCTGTTTCTCGACCTGATCCAGGAAGGAAATATGGGCCTCGTCAAGGCGGTGGAAAAATTCGATTATACCAAGGGATTCAAGTTCTCGACCTATGCGACCTGGTGGATC
Organism: Solobacterium sp.; assembly: GCA_017536885.1. Classification (GTDB taxonomy): domain Bacteria; phylum Bacillota_I; class Bacilli_A; order Erysipelotrichales; family Erysipelotrichaceae; genus Bulleidia. Next base: position 702 of record JAFWCM010000007.1, on the reverse strand, counting down.
CGCCAGGCGATCACGCGGGCGATCGCGGATCAGGCAAGAACCATCCGAATCCCCGTGCATATGGTGGAAACCATAAACAAGCTCTCCCGCATTCAGCGTCAGCTGGTGCAGGAGCTCGGCCGCGATCCTTCGGCCGAGGAGATCAGTGCCAGAATGGACGGCATCTCCCCTGAAAAGGTCAGAGAGATTCAGAAGATCGCTCTCGAACCGGTGAGTCTCGAAACCCCGATCGGCGAAGAGGATGACTCCCATCTCGGCGATTTCATCGAGGACAAGGATGCGATGTCTCCCGATGAGTATGCCAACAACCAGCTGCTCAAGGATGAGATCAACAATGTTCTTGCCGGTCTTACCGAGCGCGAGGAGAAGGTGCTGAGACTGCGCTTCGGACTCTATGACGGAAGAACCAGGACCCTGGAAGAAGTGGGCAAGGAGTTCAACGTCACCAGAGAGCGCATCCGTCAGATCGAAGCCAAGGCGCTGCGCAAGCTCAAGCATCCGACGAGATCCAAGCGCCTGAAGGATTTCTTCGACAAATAATCATGAAACGCATGGAAGGGCTGAAGCGGATGATTCCGAAGAATGCAGTGCTTGCGGATATCGGAACCGATCACGCGTATCTGCCGATCCTTGCCGTCAGTGATCATACGATTGAAAAGGCCTATGCGTGCGATGTCGCACCTGGGCCTTTATCACAGGCAA
>JAFWCM010000084.1 GCA_017536885.1 Solobacterium sp. | reverse complement strand
GAAGTGGTATCCGGCTGTGATTCGAGCCGATCGATAATGTCTTTGTCTTTTTCACGGTTGAACCAGATACCGATGTGTTTCATATGGGTCTTCTGAAATTCCTGATCATACTTGGATTTTTCTTCTTTTGTTTTTGCCACAGTCCCATTCCACCTCCTGATAACAGCATACCACACTAGAGCCTAGTTGTCAAGAATAAAAAGAAAAAATCATCCAATCATAAGCCGTATTTTGGCTCACGATCAGATGAATATTTCAGGGTCTGAGAGGGTCACCCCCGTTACAGCCCCTTTTTGCTTTGCAAAAGAAAACGGGCGATGCCGTCCGTTTCGGAATTCTCATTCGTTGTAATACTCGGATGCCTTGTCCATCGACATATTGGCGAGTTCCTCTCCGGAAACCTCATAGCCGATCGAGAAGATCCAGCACGCTCTCCTCGCCCCTTCCTCATCATCGGAGACAGCCCGCAGCTGAGCGGTTGTATTGGGATAATACAGCGGCATCTCATACTGCAGGAAATGAAGCTGTCCGTCAATCGTCGTATAGTCATAGTCATTTTCCTCACACCAGGAGATGAGGTTTTCCTTCCGCTCATAGCCCCACTGGCATAAGCCGTAATATCCAAGGCTGTTTTCGGAATTGGGATTAAAGCGGGATTCCCGGTGGATATTGGCGAGGATTCCGCAGGCCTGCGCCTTCGTAAACCCCATGGAGTCTCTCAGAAAGCGATAGATCTGATCTTTGGGGTTCGAGGAATCCGCGACGATGACCGGCTCTTTTTTCGCAACCTCAACGGCAAGCACCGTGCCGGAGCGGTTGCCGGCCTGATCCACGGCAGTGACGGTCACCGCATACGTCCCGGGTTCTCTGGGATTGACGTCGGAGGATACGGTGTAGCTGCCCTGGCTCAGGGTATCCGCATAGGGAAGCGCTCCGTCCTTGTCATCCGCTACCGAGGAAATAAAATCTCCCGCATGAAACTCATCGCCTTCTGTAATCGTCACATGGTCGGCGCTGAGCCGGATGACGGGGGCGACGGTATCTGTGGGAGCTTTGACAGGCTCCGGTGTTTTCTTTGCCTCTTCGGTTTTCTTTGTATCTTCCTGTTTCGGCTTGGCGGTTTTGACCGCCGCTGCGGCAGCCTTTTCCTTCACCTTCACGGTGAACTTCTTCTCGGTCAGATTGCCGGAGCGGTCCTTCGCCGACACGATGACCTCATAGGACCCCGGCACGTCCGTCACCAGCCCCGAGTCATCGATCGTATACTCGACTTCCCCGTCGACCGGGTCTTTGGCGGAAAGGACGTTCTGTTTCGGATCGTAGGAATCACTCAGCTCGATCTCGACCGTCTCCTCTTTCAGAAGGATTTCCGGACCGATCACATCTTCGACGGTAAACATATGCGAAAAGTCTTTCCGCACCTGCACGCCGCCGGTCGTTTCCTTGGTGAGAATATAAATCACTTCCTGATTCCCCGGCTTCATGGTATCCACAGTGCCGTTGACGGTAAGCTTTCCGTTGGCGGAGACCACATAGTCCTCCGGCCGGAAGTCACCGCCGTATTCCACGATGGACCCATCCTTGAACTGCACGTTCAGGGATTCATAGATCTCCGCTTCCTCAGCAGCTTCCTTAGCCTGTTGGGCCTTGTACGCCTGATGTCTTGCAAAGAAGAAGCCCCCGGCTCCAAGAATCACGACTCCGGCAATGACTGCCGGCAGAACCTGTCCGAGCTTTCCGCCCGATCCGCTTCTGACGTCGACTACCGCCGCTTCCTCTTTCATAACCGCAGGTCTTTGTTCGCTATGAACCGCCGGGATGATTGTCTCCGTCTCAGCCGGTTTTACCCGCTCCTTCACCGGTTCAACAGGCTTTATTCCGTCTTTTATCACTTCCATCGCCAGAAGCTCCGCAGTATTGCCTGCCGGTTCTTCCGGTTCCTCATGGACCATAGGTGAATCCTGCTCATGAAGCAGCCGTATCATGTCATCGGGAAGCGGGGCTTCCACACTGACGGGAACACGCTCAAAAGGTGTCATGAAATCCACCCTTGCACAATGCAGTGCCGGACGGCTGATCAGCGCCGTATCGCCGCCATAGAGTTCGTCGCCGAGAATCGGATAGCCGATCGAGGCGAGATGGGCGCGGATCTGATGCGTTCTTCCGGTTTCGATCTCAACCGCAAGGATGGAAACCGACTGCCCTCCCACATGAAACTCATGCGTCACGCGGTAATGGGTTCTTGCCGGTTTGCCATCGGGTTCGCCGGTCTGGCGCCGGCGTTCATGTTCCACTTTTGTGATCGGCTCATCGATGAACCCGGCCCGGGCTTCGAGCACGCCGCCCACAAACGCGGTGTAGTATTTATGCATCTTTCCGTACTGAAGATCCTTTGAGAGCCTGGCTGCTCCGGGACGGTTCTTTCCGTAGACAGCCGCACCGCTGACATCCTTGTCCAGCCGTCCGATCGGGCGGATCACAAAATCACCGCCGTATCTCTGATAGTAGGCCGCAAGGATCGAGCCCATGGAGTCATCAAGATGTCCGTGCACCGGATGGCTGACGATTCCGGCCGGCTTGTTCACCACGACGACATCTTCATCTTCGTAAAGAATCTCCGGCTTCTCCGCCCGCTCCGGGAAAGAGACGCCCTTGCTTTCGGGAAAGCGCAGGGTCAGGGTATCTCCGATCCGCATATGATCGTTGACCCGCACCGAACGGCCGTTTAAAAGAATCTCGCCGTCGAATTTCAGGCGGGAGATTTCTTTTCGGGAGAGGTTCAGTTCCCGGGCAAGGATCTTCTTGACATTCCCCTTGTCCGTGACCGGCCAGTCCTGAAGCCGAAGTGTGTAGTTAATCTCTTTTTTCATATGCGGTTTGAAAACGGAACTCAGGCAATCTGCGAACGCAGATAGCTGTAGATAAATTCATCCAGATCGCCGTCCATGACGCCCTGAATATTGCCGACTTCATAGCCGGTGCGAAGGTCTTTGACCATCGTATACGGCTGGAATACATAGGAGCGGATCTGCGATCCCCATTCGTTCGCCTTGACCTCTCCCTTGATCTCTGCCATCTTCTTCGCCTGTTCCTGAATCCGGATCTGAAGCAGCTTGGATTTCAGCATGTTCAGGCACGCTTCCCGGTTCTGAAGCTGAGAGCGCTGGGTCTGGCAGAAGACCGTGATGTTCAGCGGTTTGTAGGTCATGCGCACGGCACTGTCGGTCTTGTTGATATGCTGGCCGCCGGCACCGGAAGAGCGCATTGTGATGACTTCGAGATCCTTGTCGTCGATTTCGATGTCGATGTCATCCTCAAATTCCGGCATGACTTCCACGCTGGCAAAACTGGTGTGGCGCCTTGCGTTGGAGTCAAACGGTGAAATTCTGACCAGGCGGTGAACGCCGTTTTCGGCTTTGAGATTTCCGTACGCCATCGGGCCGCTGATCTGAAGGCTGCAGGATTTCATGCCCGCTTCTTCACCGTCCTGATAGTCGAGCACGGTGACCTTGTAGCCGCGGCGCTCGGCCCAGCGCACATACATGCGGTAAAGCATGCCGGCCCAGTCCATCGCTTCGGTGCCGCCGGCACCGGGATGAATTTCGAGAATCGCATTGTGGTTGTCATAGGGACCGCTGAGCAGCACCTGGATCTCAAAGTCATCGAAATCCTTCATGACCTGGCGGTATTCTTCTTCCACCAGCTCCGAAAGCTCCGGATCAAACGACTGGTTGAGTTCCGCAACCGACTCGGACAGATCGCCGAGTTCGGCGGAAAGCTTTTCGCTGGATTCCACCAGCGCCTTCAGGGCGTTGTTGTTGCGGATCAGCGCCTGTGCCTTCTTCTGGTCATTCCAGAAGTCGGGCGCATTCATTGCCTCTTCGTTTTCTTCGATTTCCTTCTTCTTCCCGTCGAGGTCAAAGAGAGGAGCCAAGCTGCTCCAATTTGGCCTGGCAGCGGGCAATGCCCTGTTTCATTTCATAAAGTTCCATGTTTTCTCCTTATGCCGTAGCGGCTCCCTCAGTGTTTCTCACCACAACCTTAAGACGCATGCAGTAGGAAACGATATCCTGAGCGATATTGTGCATCATGTTTTCAAACATCGCATAGCCTTCCTGCACATAGGCCTGAAGGGGGTTGTCCTGCGCATAGCTCCGCAGGCCGATGCCGTCTCTGAGTTTGGACATCATATCGATATGTCCCACCCAGGCGCGGTCAATCACCTGCAGGGACATGTCGCGTTCATAATGGCGGATCTGATCGCGGACGGGATCGATCTTCTGATCATAGGCAGCCCATGCCCGCTCGTTGATGATCGCGGTTGCTTCTTCCGCACTCTTGCCGGCAAGCTCATTCTCACTGAAGAGTTCACCGAATCCGAGTTTCTTGAGGGATTCGGCCAGTTCGCTCACAAAGAGCTCACCGCTTCTCGATTCGGGGTTGATATGAGCGCCGACCGTATCCGAGATGACACGCTCGAACATCTGTTTGATTACGCCGTGGACATCCTCGTTGTCGAGAATGTAGTTTCTCTGATCGTACATGACCTCACGCTGCTGACGGAGCACATCATCGTACTGAAGCAGGGTCTTTCGGGCATCGAAGTTCACGCCTTCCACCCGCTTCTGCGCACTGTTGATCGACTTCGTCACGGTCTTCGATTCGACCGCGGTGTCGCCGAGGGATTTGAAGATGCCCTCCAGCCGTTCACTTCCGAACCGAACCATGAGATCGTCCTGAACGCTGACGTAGAACCTGGACTCACCCGGGTCTCCCTGACGTCCGGAACGTCCGCGCAGCTGGTTGTCGATACGTCTGGATTCATGACGCTCACTGCCGAGCACGCAAAGACCGCCGAGTTCCCGTACGCCTTCCCCAAGCTTGATATCGGTGCCTCGGCCGGCCATGTTGGTGGCGATGGTCACCGAGCCCTTCTGGCCTGCCTTGGCGATGATCTCCGCTTCTCTTGCGTGATTCTTCGCATTGAGCACTTCGTGGCGGATCTTTTCTTTCTTGAGCATCTCATGGATCAATTCCGAGGTTTCAACGGCGATCGTGCCGACGAGAACCGGCTGGCCCTTTTCATGACGCTCCCGGACTTCTTCGACCAGAGCTCTGAACTTGGCATCCTTGGTTCCGTAGATCGAATCGGGATGATCGATTCTCGCAACCGGACGGTTGGTGGGAATCTCATAGACGAGCATGTTGTAAATCTCAGTGAATTCTTCTTCCTCGGTCTTGGCGGTACCTGTCATGCCCGCAAGCTTGTTGTAAAGACGGAAGAAGTTCTGATAGGTGATCGTCGCAAGGATCGTTGTCTCCTGACGGATGGAAATGCCTTCTTTGGCACAGACTGCCTGATGGAGACCGTCAGACCATTCTCTTCCCTTCATGAGACGGCCGGTGTTGGGATCGACGATATTGATCTCATCATTTTCGGTATCGACGACATATTCCACATCCTTTGCCATGATGTAGTTTGCCTTGAGCGCCTGGTTGATTCTGTGAAGCAGCTGGGTATGCTCGAGGTTGTACAGGTTCTCGATGCGGAATACCTTTTCGGCTTTCGCCACGCCCTGCTCGGTCAGCTGAACCGTGCGGCCCTTGACATCGATTTCATAGTCTCCCGGCTCGACGATCTCATCGCCTTCGCGCTTCTGTTCCTTCAGGCGCTTGGCAAAGCGGTCTGCCTGCAGGTAGAGGTTTGCGGTCTGCCGCATTCCGCCGGAGATGATCAGAGGCGTTCTCGATTCATCGATGAGAATGGAGTCCACTTCGTCCACCAGGGCAAAGTTAAGGCCTCTCTGCACACGGTCTCTGGCATTCTTGACCATGTTGTCGCGCAGGTAGTCAAAACCGAGCTCGGAGTTGGTCGTATAGGTAATGTCGCAGTTATAGGCCGCCCGCTTCTGAGCCGGGCTCATCTCGCGGAGGTTGAGACCTACCGTAAGCCCGAGAAAGCGGTGAATCTGTCCCATCCACTCGCTGTCACGCTGGGACAGGTATTCGTTGACGGTGACGACATGCACGCCTTTTCCTTCCAAGGCGTTGAGATAGACCGCCATCACCGAGGTAAGGGTCTTACCTTCACCGGTTTTCATTTCCGCGATATCGCCGCCCTGCATGACCGCAGCGCCCATCAGCTGAACCGGATACGGGAATTCCCCGATCACTCTCTTACATGCCTCACGGGCTGTGGCAAATGCCTCGGGAAGGATATCATCCAGTGTCTTTCCTTCGGCGAGAAGCTGTTTTAAACGAGGGGTTTCGGCCTTGAGTTCCTCATCGCTCATCGCAGCGTATTTCTCTTCCAATGCCAGCACCGGTTTAATCTTCTTTTCTGTCTGCCTGAGACGTCTTCCGTCCACATTCAGCAGTTTATCAAATATTGTAGCCATAATAAAAACCTCCTGATTCGTCATCAGCGTGTCCATTATACCCTGCCGAAAAACCTCATTCAAGGATTAGAAGAGCGCGTTCTTTCAGGAACTCTCGCACAGGCAAAGATCCTGACATCCGCACCGGGCCCAAGGCAGGAAAGTGCGCCCCGCATCGTGGCTCCGGTGGTGATGACGTCATCCGCAAGCACTGCCTTCTTCGGAAGCCGGATGCCGGGACGAAGCCGGATCGCTTCCTCCATTCTCGCCCGTCCCCTTCGGCCCAGGGTTTTCTGATCCAGATGAACGGTTTTTTCAAACGGTTCCATCATCGGAAGCTTCAGAATCTCAAACATCTCCCACAGATGGCTGAAGCCCCGTTTTTGAAGATTCTTCTCACTGCTGGGAAGAAGCAGAAGCGTCCGGCCGGCAAACCGTCTTCGCAGCTGTTCTTTTTCGGGATAGAGAAATACGCTTTTCAATGCCTCATCCCCGCACTCCTTGAACTGGATCAGACACTTTGAAAACGCGTCATTGTATTCATAGAGAAAATAGGCAGGGAAAGATTCAAACACCCCTTTCTTCCGGATGAGCTTCCATTCGCCACGACACTGCCGGCAGAGGACATCCTTCTTCCGGAAGAAATCCGAAAAGCTGTCTTCGCTCAGGTATTTCCCGCACATCAGGCAGTACATGCATTCGCCTCCCGGATCGTCTTTCGGCACTGATCCGCCGGCCGGCCTTTCTTCGTTTCAAGAAACAGCACCCGCCCTTCCGGCGCCTGAAAAGAGCGGCCTGCTCTTCCTGCCATCTGCACCAGAGAAGCTTCGTCAAACACGCCGTGATCGGCGTGAAACACGCAGATATCCGCACCGGGTATAGTGACCCCGCGTTCCAGCACAGTGGTGGCGACGATCACTCCGGCCTTCTGTTTCCGAAACGCTTCGATCACCCGGTCGCGGTTTTCCGTCTTTGAGGTGCAGACAAAGCATTTCATAAACAGGGAAAGAAACCCGTGCAGCAAAGCAGCCTCCCGAATCGTCGGCACAAACACCATCCGCGGCGTTTTCTTTTCCCGAAGCCAGAGAAGCAGCCAGATTAACAGAACCGGCATCGGCGCAATCACAAGCTTCGGTTCGGGAAGATCATACCCGTGCGGTCTGCGGAACAGTTTCAGACAGACCATCTCCTTCTTCTCCACCCGGGAAAGAAGATGCCGGTCCGGGGTTGCGGTCAGAAAGATCCGATGACCCCGGCAGGCGGTTTCGGCGATGCCGTGAAGCACCGGATTGCCGCGGAAGGGAAAGGCATCCGGTTCGTCGAGAATCAGCAGATCAAAAGCTCCTAAGCCATATCTGT